>NZ_JBQEAU010000167.1:0-7024 GCF_052108595.1 Advenella sp. | reverse complement strand
TGTTATTGGTACTGCTGTTTCCGCAAGGCCTGGGTGGCCTTGGAAATCGGATCGGACAGTGGTTTTGCAGAGAAGGTCGAGCACGACCTGCAGGAAGGCAACAATGAATTTGCTTGAGGTCAATCATCTGAGCCGACGCTACGGTGACTTTATTGCCGTGGACGATATCAGCTTTAATTTGCAGGCGGGCGAACTGCTGGCGCTGATCGGTCCCAACGGGGCCGGCAAAACGACCACGTTCAATATGATCGGCGGGCAGTTGCCGGTCACGCACGGCAGTATCCTGCTTGCCGGCGAGTCCATTGCCAATCTGCCGGCAAGACAAATCTGGAAAAAAGGCGTGGGCCGCACCTTTCAGATTGCGGCGACCTTCAGTTCGTTCACCGTGCTGCAGAACATTCAAAATGCCCTGCTCGCCTATGGACGCCGCACTTATCAAATATGGCAGTCGGCTGACAGGCTGTACCGACAGCAGGCCAGCGCATTGCTTGAACAGGTTGGCATGCTCTCGCAAGCAGATCGTCCATGCGCGGAACTGGCTTATGGCGATATCAAACGCGTCGAACTTGCCATGGCGCTGGCCAGTGAACCCAGGCTCCTGCTGATGGATGAGCCCACCGCAGGTATGGCTCCCCGCGAGCGACAGGAGTTGATGACATTAACGCGTGACATCGCCCAGGCGCGCAATACCGCTGTATTGTTTACTGAACACAGTATGGATGTGGTGTTTGGATTTGCCGACAGAATACTGGTGCTGGCCCGTGGCCAGCTGATTGCGCAAGGCACCCCGCGCGAAATCCGCGATGATCCCAAAGTCCGGCAGGTATATTTCGGTACGGGCTTAAATCTGCAACAAGGCGCCAGCCGACCCTCCCCTTCGGGCCTTGGGACAGATACAGCAGACGGAGCACACCCATGACCCGTTTATTGCCCGCTGCTCAGCCGGGTCAACAGCAAGCGTTATTGCAGGTGCAGAATCTGAACGCCTGGTATGGTGCGGCCCACATCCTGTTTGATATCAACCTGACTGTCAGAAAAGGCGAAGTGGTAGCCCTGATGGGCCGCAACGGCGCCGGCAAATCTACGACCATTGAAAGCATCATGGGGCTGGTGAACCACCATGGCATCATTCAGTTTATGGGGCACAATATTGCTGCCTGCAAGCCCCATCAGATTGCCCGGGCCGGGATCGGTTTCGTCCCTGAAGAGAGACGGATTTTCGCCGATCTGAGTGTCATGGAAAATCTGGATACCGGCAGACAGCCACCGCGCGTCTGGCCGGATGGCCAGGCAGTGGCTCACTGGTCGGTCGAATCGATTTTTACACTGTTTCCAAATCTGGCCGATATGCGTACACGTCGCGGAGGACAAATGAGTGGCGGCGAACAACAAATGCTTGCAGTAGCGCGCACGCTGATGGGCAACCCTTACCTGCTGCTGCTGGACGAACCCTCCGAAGGCGTGGCCCCAATTGTGGTCGAACAGATGATAAAGATGGTGCTTGCCTTAAAGGAGCAGGGAGTAAGCATTCTATTGTCTGAACAGAACATGGATTTCGCCCAACAGGTGTGCGATCGGGTTTACATCCTGGAAAAAGGCCAAATCAAATACGAGAACACCATGGACGCACTTTCCCATGACGTGCTGGCGAAAGCCGATTTTCTGGCGGTCTGATACAACAAGCACCAGGCAGCACCGTAATTTCCGCTATATCCGTGTGGCTGCCGCCGCTCTCGCAGAGGCATGTCTGCTCGTGTCCGGCTCGAAGTAAGATTGCCCTATGTTATAATATGTAAGAAAGATATATGAATAAAAATCAGGGGGTTACGCGAATAATCCCTATTGCATTGCACGTTGTGACGGTTACCCGCTGTTCGTGTAGTGTCGTGTCACTGCAAGCCGCCAGTCCGGCTGCAATACCCGATCATAAAAACTACAATTTACCGCCGCTCCGGCATTTTCGATTGCTATCAAGGTCACGCGCATACCATGATTAAACATCAGCTTCTAAACAAGGATTCCGTTTACTGCAATACTTGTGTGCTGGGGCATATTTGCGTACCGCAGGGGCTCAATGCACAAGATGCGACACGACTGAACGAGTTGGTCAAGGAACGCATCCGTATCCCCAAAGGCACCCTCTTTTTTAAGGCAGGCGATAGGCTCACTGCCCTGTACGCTATCCGCTCCGGATCCATGAAACTGCAACTGGAAAACGAATCCGGCCACATGCAGATTACCGGTTTTGTCTTTGCAGGAGAAATTATCGGTCTTGATGCTCTTGCAGAAAACGTGCATGTTTCCAACGCCATTGCCATGGAAGATACAGAGGTTTGTGTGATCCGCATGAGCGATCTGAGTTATCTGTCCAAGGAAATTCCGGCACTGGCCTATCGTGTCACGCGCCTGATGAGCCAGGAAATTTCGCGCTCGCACAGCATGGTTCTGTCGCTGGGGGCCATGCGTTCCGAACAAAGGCTTGCTGCATTCCTGATCAATTTATCGCAGCGCTTCTCCTGTCTGGGCTATTCCGGCAGCGAGTATGTGCTTCGCATGAGCCGTGAGGAAATCGGCAACTATCTGGGTCTGACGCTTGAAACGGTCAGCCGCCTGCTGTCGCGATTTGCCAAGGAAGGACTGATCCGTATCCATCAGCGTGAAGTACGAATTCTGGACTTCAATGGTCTGCAGACGTTAATTCAAAACGAGAATATGTACCGTGCGGACTTGCGCAAGGCGCTTGCCTGAGCGAGCCCGTCCCGCGAGCATCAGGCCAAACATGGTAGCCGGCATTTTCACCGCATCCCGAAGCAGCTAGACGATCGAATGCAGGAAAGCGGCCGTTCAGGCGCCGGGGAACGGCCATTGGGGTTTGACAACCAGCCAAATCCAGACGCTCATCAACAATGCATGACGGCCCGAACAGTAACCGCAACAGCCGGCCAATGCTGCGCCCCGATGCAGGGATTGAACCCTGTGCTCAGCAATTAATCGTCCAGTTCGGTTTGCCTGGAAAACAGCGATAGATTATTACCGCTGTTGGCCATGAAAAAACTAAGTGTACTGGAGAAGGCGGCGGTCAGCCAGAAGAGGAAAAAACCGGCTGCATAGGCCAGTTCACTTGATATGCGGATGTGCCCGAACAAGGGAATATCCCGGGGATCAACCAATGCAAATACCACCCCGCTGGCAAATCCAGCAGCAAGAAACGACGGCCAAAGTATCCACATAACAGTACGCATGATCACTCCCGCTTGACGTTGCTGCGGGCCGCCGGAACCAACGGCCCGGTCCCTTCGCGAATCACCACCAGTCCCTGCTTGCGGGCATCCAGTCGCACATCGAGGTCGGGATTACTCTGAAAGGCCAGGACAATGGTAATCACGCAGCCGATAATGGCCAAAAAGGGACCGGCCATCAGTAGCCACGGCCAAGGCTCCCTGTACCACGGTCCGCTATCTCGTTCCTGCTGTTGCATCCTTGTGCTCCTTGTCAATTAGGGACAAAAAAAGTTGTATCTTGTTGAGCCGATAACGTGCCTTCGGTCTTATCCGTGTTTTCAATAAGCAGGGACAATGGATGCAATCCCCTGGCCGAGTCCTGTACCGGTACGCGAATGACCATGGGCACCCATTGATTGGAAAAAGCCGGCACGTCGATTTGTTGCCCACCCTCTTCTCCGACCAATACAGTCACTTGCTGGATATCTTTGGAAGTGGCTTTGAGGACAAATTTCTGGTCTTTTTCCGACATATTGATGACCTGAATGCGATAGATATTCTCGATCATTCCACCCGGTATCTCCCGTCCGAGCACGCCACGATCCCGTACGATATCAACCCTTAACGGCGAACGCAGCGAGAGCGAAACCAGCAAGCCGATAATGAAGATGCTTAGCAACGCGATGTAAACATAAATGCGGGGCTTGAACAAACGCTTGCGGGCCTGTTTCCTGTCGAGCCTATCGAGCATGCCGCTTTCGGATGTATAGCGGATCAACCCGCGCGGATAATTCATTTTGTCCATCACCTGATCACAGGCGTCGATACAGGCGCCGCAGCCTATGCACATATACTGCAGACCGTCCCTGATGTCGATTCCGGTCGGACAGACCTGCACACAGATCGTACAGTCAACGCAATCGCCCAGGCCAGCCTGACTGGGAATGATTTTCTTGGAGCGACGACCCCGCGGTTCGCCGCGAATCCGGTCATAGGTCACGACAAACGTGTCCTTGTCGACCATCACGCTTTGAAAGCGGGCATAGGGGCACATATATTTACAGACGGACTCCCGCATAAAACCGGCGTTGCCCCAGGTTGCAAAGGAATAAAAGATCATCCAGAACCACTGCCAGAAGCTTAGTTCGAAATGCAGGAGCTCAACGCCCAACTCCCGAATGGGCGAGAAATAGCCAATGAAAGTCGAGCCGGTCCACCAGGCCACCGCTATCCATAACAAATGCTTGGCGGCTTTTACCCTGAACTTGCGCCAGCTCATTGGAGACTCATCGAGCCTGATACGGGCAACGCGGTCACCTTCGATCTTGCGCTCTATCCACATGAAAATTTCGGTATAGACCGTTTGCGGACAGGCATATCCACAAAACAGCCGGCCGGCAAGCGCTGTAAACAGAAAAAGCCCATAGGCCGAAATGATCAGGATAATTGCCAGATAGAACACATCCTGCGGCCAGAGCACAATCCCAAAGATATAGAACTTGCGCTCTGCCAGATCGAACAACACCGCCTGGCGTCCATTCCATTGAAGCCAGGGCAAGCCATAGAAAACCGCCTGCGTGGCAAGCACCAGAATAATCCGCCATTTGGCAAACACGCCGTTCACGGAGCGCGGATATATTTTTGTGCGGATCTCCTCGACCTGCATACTACTGTCGTCGGCAGAGACAGCCCGGGCCGGGACCAATCTTGGTGGTTGCCAGGCAGGCACATCCTGATTGGCAGACTGCGCTGGTTGCTTATCTGACATGATTGTCGATTCTTCTATGCGTGATTATTTGTTGGATAAGCCCCAAACATATGCGGCCAGAATACGGATCTGATCTTCAGACAAAATATGTTTCTGTGCCGGCATCACACCCTGGCGCCCGTGCAGAATCGTATTGACAATGGTCTCCCGGGAGCTGCCGCCGAGCCAGATCGCATCGCTCAGGTTGGGCGCGCCCAACGCCTGGTTTCCCTTGGCATCCATGCCATGACAGGCGAAACATACCTTTTTGTACCCTGCCTGCCCGGCGGCCAGCAGCGTCGGATCACTGGCCAGACCGGAAAGAGAACGCACATAGTTGGCAATTTCATTGGCCTCTGAGGGTGTAATGGCCGCAGCAAGGGGCGCCATTACACCATGACGACCTTCTGTGATGGATTTGACAATCACCTCGGGTGTGCCACCGTAGAGCCAGTCGCTGTCGGCCAGATTGGGAAAGTTGGGCGAGCCTTTGGCATCAGAACCATGGCATTGCGCACAGTTGTTCAGAAAGAGCCGCTTGCCGATGGCATTTGCCTCGGGATTGGCCGCGAGTTCCTGAACAGATAAGGCTGAAAATTTGTCAAATAATGGTTTGATTTGCGCCGCCTGTTCCTCGCGCTCGGCGACAACCTGCTTGGCCGAGGTAAATCCGAGCAGGCCTGGATAGGAACCGAGCGCCGGATACAACAACATGATACCCAGTGCGATAACGCAAAGCCCCAGATACATAACCGTCCACCAGCGCGGAACGGGATTATTGAGTTCGCGCAGGTCTTCGTCCCAGACATGGCCCGTATCTTCGACCTGCGGCGTTGCGCTCTTGAGCCATCGACGCTGGGTAAACAGCAGCCACACGCACCATGCCACCCCAGCCAAAGATACGATGGCAATGTAATAACTCCAAGAATTACTGAAAAAATCACTCATTTCTTATACCCTTCACCACGAGTTGTCGTTGCTTCGTCAGGGACGGCAAACGGCAGATGCGCTGCCTGTTCGTTATCACTCACACGATGCCTGGACCAGGCCCAGGCAATGATTCCGAAAAACGTCATAATGGATACGATGGTCATGATTCCGATTACGATGTCCATGTGTTCACCTGTCCCCGTTCTGGTCTAGTTGGACGCTGTTGCGTCTTGCTCACGCATTGCAGCCAGATATCCCACGCCCAGGCTTTGCAGATAGGCAATAATGGCGTCCTCTTCGGTTTTGCCCTTGAGCGCTGCCGGTGCGTCGTTAATTTGTTGATCGGTATACGGCACCCCCAGGGTACGCAATGCCTTCATGCGCGCCTGAATATTTTCATTGGACACATCCTTGTTCTGCAGCCAGTAGTAGCCCGGCATATTGGATTCCTTGACCACGTCACGCGGGTTGCGCAAGTGGATACGGTGCCATTCATCCGAGTAGCGTCCGCCAACCCGGGCAAGATCGGGTCCGGTACGTTTGGACCCCCACAGAAACGGATGGTCATAAACGAACTCGCCGGCTACCGAATAAGGGCCGTAGCGGGACACTTCGGACTGCAGCGTCCGGATCTGCTGAGAATGGCAGCCGACACAGCCTTCCTTGATGTAGACGTCCCGACCGATGATCTGCAGTGCCTGCAGGGGCTCAACACCGGGTGCCGCCTTGGTGGTGTAATGCTGGAAAAACAGTGGCACGATTTGCACCAGACCGGCAACGGCAACGACGAGGATCGAAAAGATAATCAGAAGCCCGACGTTTTTTTCCAGTGTCTCATGGGTAAACAAACGCTTTTTTTGATTCGTCATAATAAATCTCTTAAACAGCAGTAGCAGGTTGAGCAATGCGGGCATCATGGCCGACCAATTCAGGTACTTGCGGATTGACACCCTTGAGTCCCTTGATGGTCATGATCATGTTGTAGAACATCACCAACACGCCACTGAGGAAACACATCCCGCCTACGATGCGGATGATGTACAGCACATATTTAGATGCCAGCGCCTGAATAAAAGCATAGGTCAACGTACCGTCCGCTTCTGTTGAACGCCACATCAGCCCTTCC
>NZ_JBQEAU010000166.1:0-7096 GCF_052108595.1 Advenella sp. | reverse complement strand
CCGGGAAATTTATATAGAAGCCTCGCGCAGCGACAAGCGCATGCAGAGCCTGGTTGACCTGGCCAAACAACATAAAATCAAGGTCATTCCCGTGGCGCCGGACCGGCTCGAAGGTCTGGCCAAAGGCGTGCGTCATCAGGGCGTGGTAGCCGTGGCGGACCCCAAACAACTGGCAGTCAATGTCGATGATGTGCTCGATGTCATAACCGAGCCGGCACATCTGCTGATCCTGGACGGCGTCACCGATCCGCATAATCTGGGCGCGTGCCTGCGTACCGCAGATGCGGCCGGCGTGCATGCGGTGATCGCACCCAAGGATCGCGCTGTCGGCTTGAACGCAACCGTGCAGCGGGTTGCTTGCGGCGCTGCCGATACCGTGCCCTATATCATGGTCACCAATCTGGCCAGAACGATGCGGGCGCTCAAGGAACGGGATATCTGGCTTGTCGGTACCGATGATGAGGCCCCCAGCGATATGCATGCGGTCGATGCCCGGGGCGCGGTGGCCTGGGTCATGGGCGCCGAAGGCGAGGGCCTCAGGAGGCTGACACGGGAAACCTGCGATCAGCTGGTCCGGATCCCGATGCTGGGGTCTGTCGAAAGCCTGAATGTAAGCGTTGCCAGTGCGGTCTGTCTGTTTGAAACAGTCCGTCAGAGAAAGTAATTTTTATCAGAGATGCAATATGAAGGAAAAACAGCTGACCACAACTGTGTTGCACGCCGACCGGCGTGATTGTATAGAACATGGGGCCATCCATAAGCCCATCCATGTGTCGACCGAATACGCCTATGATGATGCGCGTGAACTGGCCGCGGTATTTCAGGGTAAGCCTGGATATACCTACGCGCGTCAGGGCACGCCGACCACGGCGGCGCTGGAAAATAAAATTACTTTGCTGGAGCAGGGCAAGGGAACCGTCACCTTTGCCACCGGCATGGCTGCGTTAAGCGCCATATTCCTGACGCTACTGCGCAAGGGTGATCATCTTATTTCCAGTAGTTACATTTTCGGCAACACCAACAGCCTGCTGGGTACGCTGACGCATTTCGGCATTGATATCACATTTGTGGATCCGTCCGACGCCGCTAGCGTCAGCTCGGCAATCCGGCCTGAAACCCGCATGGTGTTTGTCGAAACCATTGCCAATCCGGGAACCCAGATTGCCGATTTGGAAAAAATCGGCTTGCTGTGTCGCGACCGTAATCTGGTCTATGTCGTAGACAATACGCTGACATCACCGTATCTGCTCAAGGGCCGCGATGTGCATGCGGCGCTGGTCATGAACTCCTTATCAAAATATATTTGTGGCCATGGCAACGCCCTGGGCGGTTCCATTACCAACACCGGGCTGTATGACTGGTCGACATATGCAAATATTTACGATGATTATAAAAAAGGCAGTCCTGACAGCTGGGGGTTGACCCAGATTAAAAAGAAAGGGCTGCGCGATATGGGCGGAACCTTGTCCGCAGAGGCTGCGCACAAAATCGCCGTTGGCGCCGAAACGCTTGCCCTGCGTATGAATCAGGCTTGCTCCAATGCATTTGCGCTGGCCAGATTTTTGCAATCCCATCCAGGGATTGCAAGCGTACGTTATCCCGGGCTGGTCGATCACCCACAACACGAGTTGGCCACAAGGCTTTTTGGTGGCCGCTACGGCGCGCTACTGGGCGTTGAATTGATTGACGGCATTGACTGTTTTGATTTTCTCAATGCGCTGGACGTTGTTATACTGGCAACGCATTTGGGTGATTCGCGGACTCTGTCGCTGCCGGTGGCGCATACCATTTATTATGAAATGGGTGCACAGCGGCGCGCACAAATGGGGATCGGCGATAACCTGTTGCGAATCTCTGTGGGCATCGAAGATGAAGTTGATCTGATCAATGATTTTGCTCAGGCACTTGATCGCTGCATGGGGAAATAGACAAAGCAAAATCAGCTTTTTGCACCGTGCCGGGGTGTATGAAAAAAAACACAATATTTCGTTTTTGATTGAAATTTGTTAAAAAGCTAATAAATATGCGGCTGTTGCCAGGTTTTTTTCTTGACAGTCATTGATTTAGAGGCGATTATATTCCGGATGAATTAACCATCATAATTTACTAACTTGGGGTTGTCTGAATGAACAAAACAGAACTCGTTGAATACATTGCTACCAAAGCAGATATCTCTAAAGCTGCTGCTGGCCGCTCTCTTGATGCCGTTATCGCTGCTGTTAAACAACAGCTGAAAAAAGGCGGTACCGTGACGCTGGTTGGCTTCGGTACTTTTGCCGTTTCTACCCGCGCTGCTCGCACTGGCCGTAACCCACGTACAGGTGAAGCCATCAAAATCAAGAAAGCCAAAGTGCCTAAGTTCCGTCCAGGTAAAGCACTGAAAGACGCTGTCAACTAATTCATAGTCGAGAGCGGGTCGCCGCTGCGCATGGCAGTTGGGGATCGCAAACAAACAAATAGCCGGTTGCTTGAAAAAGCAGTCGGCTTTTTGTTTGGTCGTTGCTGCACGTTGTCGTTATTGGGCGGTCTTTATGCTGTTTGAAATGGTGTTTTGTTTACCAGATCGCGGCGCCCGGTACCCTTGTCGTGGTCGGCGCCGGTCGGAAAAAGATTATTTGTAAAGAAAAGCCTTTATTATTTTCGCCAGACTCAAGTATTATTTTGGCTAGCGTTAAGCTGCTGCATTGCCACGAGTAGACCGTTGTCGATATCCGACATCTACAAAATACTTAAATGGGGAACATTATGGCTGCTGGAAGCCTATTGGCGTTACTGGACGATATTGCAAGTGTGCTGGATGACGTGGCGCTGATGAGCAAGACTGCCGTCAAGGGATCCGCCGCGACATTTGACGATGTTGCCGTACTGGGCAAGACTGCCATGAAAAAAACGTCGGGCGTGCTGGGTGACGATCTGGCGTTGAACGCACAGCAGGTCACGGGAGTCAACCCCGATCGGGAACTGCCGGTTGTCTGGGCCGTGGCCAAAGGGTCTCTGCTCAATAAAGCGATTCTGGTGCCCGCCGCCTTGCTGATCAGCTATTTTGTTCCGTGGCTGATCCTGCCGCTATTGATGCTCGGTGGTGCATTCCTGTCATTTGAGGGGGCGGAGAAGGTCATTCATACGTTTTTCCACAAGGGAAAAGAAAAGCAGACAGGGCAGGCAGCGCCAGTGGATGAGAAAACGAAAATCAGCGGCGCCGTTCGTACCGACTTCATACTTTCAGCTGAAATTATCGTCATTTCTCTGGGCGTGGTATCCAGCGAGCCCATCATGACCCAGGTGATTATTCTGAGCGTGATCGCGTTGCTGATTACGGTCTTTGTCTATGGGCTGGTCGCCGGTATCGTCAAGCTGGACGATTTGGGGCTGTACCTGTCCAGTTTGCAGAGCAGTATCGCCCAAAAGATCGGGCAGGGCATTCTCTGGCTTGCCCCGTATCTGATGAAATTGCTGTCCATTGTCGGAACCATTGCAATGTTCCTGGTTGGTGGCAGCATCATTTTGCACGGTATTCCTGGCGCTGAACATTGGCTCGAGTCTGTCTTGCCGGGACACGGCACCGGCATGCTGGACGCCATCCTTACTTTGTTGGTGCATTTTGTGGTCGGCCTGCTCGTGGGCCTGGTGATAGTTGCAGTAGTGTCACTTTTTCACAAAAAAGAACATGCGGCGTAAAAAATGCTTGCATTGTCTTTCAGACCTCCTTATAATTTAATGCTTAGTTGATCGACGGGTGCTTAGCTCAGTTGGTAGAGCGGCGCCCTTACAAGGCGTAGGTCACAGGTTCGACCCCTGTAGCACCCACCAATCCGAAGGTCAATTACCAATACGAATCAAGGGTTTGCGAATTTATCGTAAGCCCTTTTTTGTTTTTCATGCGACCATGTTGTGTAGCATTGGCTAGCAGCAATGACCCTGATGCTACACGGCGCTTAGGGGGCAGTATGGTGTTTAGGATAACCGCATGGCCTGTTATTGCTGCTGCAACAAGCGCTGCACAGCAAACAATCGCTGCACAGCAAACAATCGCGGGCATCGAAGTGCGTCTCACGAACTTTTTCAAATTAAGAACACGCCCGCGTCCGGGTCGACAAGACGAAACAGAAACGGCTTGACCAGATGCATGCGGCAACGCGGCGATCAAGAATGCAGGTCGTGGTAAAGATCATGAGTAACGGCCATGAATACCGGCCATGAGTCTTTGACGTCTTCTAAATGAAAGTGTGGTTCGATGGTATTTTCAGCTCAGCTGATTTTTATCTCTTTTGTTCGCGACATGGCATGTTGCCCTGCGTTGCACATCGTATATTTCGCATACCCGGTCTTGCATCGGCCTTGCCGTCAATCCCGGGCAGGGTGCAGGAGCAACTGCCTCAGACGAGGTCGAACCAGCTTTTGAGCAATTGCATCGATTCGGCGTCCCCGCTTTGCGTATCGGGTCCCTGAATATCCATGATTGCATTCTGATCTACTGCGAACGACTCATTGGCAATTTGCTCGGCGCGGACCATAAACGCGTCACGGGCAGTGCCAGGTTTGGCGACAGCGTCCAGGAAGGTGCTGATCGATTCGCGGCCATGCTCATTCAACTTGTACATAGGTCAATCCTTCTGATATGTGCAATAAGGTATATGCAGTCTAACATCAACAGGGGATGGGTCAATCTGGTGTTACGTTCTTTTGCAGGACAGTGAGCAACGAGGCGGCAACGTGCTTCAGGTCGTGGTTCAGCGGCGTAACGTCGAGTTCGAAGCGGCCGGCCTTACGTAAATGCCGGCGCAGTTGTTGCAAAAATTCGATATCAAAAATGTAGGCGGTAGAGCCTGGGCTGTACTGTACTGCACAATCCTGAGGATTGACATAGCAGTTGCCGGTGGGGTCGATGTGCGAGGCCTGGTTACTATCCACAATGATTTTGACGGCGTTGCCGGCAGTGGATGCAAAAGATGATGGGGATGGGGCAGAAATACTCATTGAGCGCTCCTGTTTAGCTGGTTTGACCGAATGTCGGGGCAGCAAGTTGGACTAAATTCCCCCATACAGGGCTTCGTCAGAAGGCCTGTAATGAATTTATATTATTGCAGGCGGTATCCGGCTGTCAACCCATTAGACGCTAATCGCCAAAATTAGTAGCGTACAAATGCAGGGATGATAAAGGCTCACTGACAGGATAAGATAGAGCCTGTCGGCTGTGCTGTTCCTGAACATATCGGGCTTCGGCGCGGCGCCCGGCTGGGTAGCCCGGTCATTTTTTCCTTTCTTGCGTTGTTGTGCTTCATGAAATTTATCCATACCTCCGACTGGCACCTGGGTCGTTCGCTGTGCAATCACCCGTTGCTGGATGATCAGGCCCATGTTCTGCAGCAAATTGCAGACTATGCCCAGCAGCATCAGGCAGATGCGCTGGTGATTGCCGGTGATGTATACGATCGTGCAGTCCCACCTGCGGGCGCCGTGCGACTGTTGAATGATTTTCTGAATCGCATGCACGGCCTGAATATTCCAGTTGTGATTATTCCCGGGAACCACGACAGTGCTGACCGGCTGGGTTTTGCCGCGACCCCATTGAACGCATCCGGTGTGCATATCATTGCCGACTACGAGCAAATGCTGCAGCCGGTTATGGTCAAGACGCAAATGGGGCCGTTGTATTTTCATGGCATTCCCTATACGGATCCGATACAGGTACGAGTGTTTGCCCAGGAACCCATTGACAGCTATGAACAGGCGCACCGGTATCTGATTGAGCGAATTGCCCGAAACAAACCGGCCCAGGGCGTTCATGTCCTGATCAGCCACTGCTTTCTGGCAGGAAGCCAGGAAAGCGAATCCGAACGCCCGCTGGCTGTCGGCGGCGCCGACCAGGTTCCTGCTGCGTTGTTCGAGGGTTTTGCCTACGTGGCGCTGGGCCATCTGCATGGGCCTCAGGCATTTCGGCAGGGGCGCATACGCTACAGCGGCTCGCCGCTCAAGTACAGTTTTTCCGAAGAAAAACACAAGAAAGGCGTGCTGCTGGTTGACATCGATCAGGACGGCGTCGCCGCGGCTACGCCGTTGCCGCTGTATCCGCGACATGAAGTGCGAACCATCGAAGGCAAGCTGGACGACCTGGTTCGTGCAGCACAGACCGACGCACATTGCGACGACTATTTGCTTGCCCGGCTGACCGATGATCACGCGATTCTTGACCCCATGGGGAAACTGCGAGCGGTATATCCGAATTTGCTGCAAATGGAAAAACCCCAACTTTACCAGGACGAGACTGGGCCGCTGATGTCAGCCGCCAGGCTGCGCCGTGATGAGTTTTCACTGTTCAGCGACTTTTTTGAACAGGTCAGCGGGCAGCCCATGACGCAGGCGCAAAGCACAGCCATGCAGAGTGTGGTCGATAATGTATTGAAAAGGGAAGCATAAATGGTTCCCTTGTATTTGCATCTGCAGGCCTTCGGGCCATTTGCCGGCGAGCAGAAGCTCGATTTCACGCAGCTGGGGCCTAATCCGCTGTTTCTGATTAACGGCCCAACCGGGGCCGGCAAAAGCACGTTGCTCGATGCCATCTGTTTTGCCCTGTACGGGGAGACCACGGGCGATGAAAAAGACCCGCGTTCGCTGCGTTCGGACCTGGCCGATCCTGCGACAGTGGCACGCGTGGTTTTTGGCTTCCGGCTTGGCGGCAAGGTATACGAAATCCAGCGCCAGCCTGCACAGCGGGTACCCAAAACCCGGGGCAGCGGCCTGAGGGAGATCGGCACTGAAGGCGTCATGCTTGATCTGACCGACGCCACGCCGAAGGTGCTTGTTGCCAAAAAAGCCGGGCAGATTACTGATTATGTAGAAAGCCTCACCGGGTTGAAAGCCGAACAGTTTCGCAAGGTGATGGTATTGCCGCAGGGCAAGTTTCGCGAACTGCTGCTGGAAACGTCGCTCAAGCGCGAAGCCCTGTTTGCGCAGCTGTTCCAGACCGACGTCTTCCGGCAGATCGAACTGCAATTGCAGGAACGGGCCAAAGATATCCGTACTCGTCGCGAGGCCAATGAGCTGCAGATAGCCGGATTGCTTGAACAGGCCGATATCGCAGACGAAAAGCAACTTG
>NZ_JBQEAU010000165.1:346-7150 GCF_052108595.1 Advenella sp. | reverse complement strand
CTGGCTCAATACATCGGGATTGCCGATGCCGGAAAGCTCAAGGATTTTGGGTGAATTGACCGTACCGGCAGAAAGAATAATCTCTTTTGCTGCCTGTACAGTTTGTTGCGAGCCATTCTGGATAAAGCTGACCGATCTGGCGACGCCATCCTGGAGATGAATCTTCGTTACCATCGCATCGGTCATCACGGTCAGGTTTTTCCGACGCTTTGCCTCGGCGACATAGGTAGAAGCCGTACCACAACGTACGCCGTTGCGCGTTGAGAACTGCAAGAGCGAGACACCGTCGTAACGCTCGCCGTTATAGTCATCGTTATAGAAAACGCCGGCGTCGTTGCATGATCTTATAAATGCCCGGGTCAACAGATCATCATCATTGACTTTGGTCGCAACAATTTTTCCATCACGTCCACGATACGTGTCGCTGCCGAAGGCGGCATTTTCCAGTTTCCTGAAAAACGGCAGCATATTCTCGTAAGACCAGCCCTGGCATCCCGCTTTTTCCCAGTTGTCATACTCTCTCGGATCGCCACGGGAAAACAGCATCCCGTTGACCGAGCTGGAGCCCCCGACCATTCTGCCGTGAGGAAACAGTACTTTTTGGCGATTCAGATATTCCTGTTCAACGGTTTCGTCCTTCCAGAAATATTTTTCGCGGTTCAGGATTTTGGCAAGGCCTATAGGCACCCTAATCCAGAAATCGTTATGATGTTCACCGCCAGCTTCAATCAGAAGCACGCTTAAATCTTTGTTCTCACTCAGCCTGTTAGCGATAACAGAGCCGGCGGAACCCGCACCAATTACAATATAGTCATACATCTTCTGTCTTTCCTCAAAGCTGAATTTATAAAGTCTCTGACGATCTGTCTTATGCCTCGGGCAACGGAAAGTAACTCGGCAAGAATGGGCGGCTTGCACAATACTCGGCGCACCAAGAGAGATGAAGCGAATACATCACATAGTAAACATAGTTTACTATGTGAATAGACCAGGACAATCAGGAAACAATAGCGCCCCTCTGTTTCAGGCTCCCTTTCTGCTCGAATTGTGCACGACGCCTGCAGTGATCAGCACATCGATTTCATCGGGGCTCATACCCAGGTCGGTGCCAAGCACATCGCGAGTATCCTCTCCCAGCGCTGGACCAGTGCATCGAATACGCCCCGGCGATTTGCTCAGTTTGGGCGTCACGCCGATCTGACTGACACTGCCCAGTTCAGGATGTGCAACCTGCGCAATCATGTCGCGCGCCCGATAATGAGGTTCTTCAAAAATATCCTCGATGGTCAATACACGGGAGACCGGCACGCCGGCATCCTGTAGGGACTTTTCAAGCACACGGCCGTCCTGCTGCCGTGTCCAGTCGGCTACCTCTGAGTCAATGTAGCGCATATTTTCCGCCTGTCCGCGCGCCCGAATCGTGCTATAGCGGGGATCAGTCAGAAAATCGGTCCGGTTCATTAATCTGGCAAGCCTGTCGAATGTCGCATTGCTATTGGCCGCAATGAGTACAAATCCGCCGTCTGCAGTCGGGTACAAACTGTTGGGCGCCATGGAGGGAAGATTCGGCCCCTGACGCATGGGCACTTTGCCCAGCTTGTCGAATGCCGGCACCAGCGACTCCATTTGCGTAAAGGCCGATTCATAAAGCGCTGCGTCAATAACCTGCCCTTCTCCCGACGCATCGCGATGGCGAAGCGCTGCCAGAATGCCGAATGCTGTGTACACAGAGGTCAGATAATCTGTGGTGGCCAGCGCAACTCGGGACGGCGGACGATCCGGATCTCCGGTCATGTGCCGCACGCCGCCGAATGCCTCGCAAATCGCGCCGTAACCGGGCAAATGAGCGCTTGGGCCGGTCTGCCCGTAGCCACTGATGCGTGCGTAGATAATGGCTGGATTGAGACGGGACATGGCCTCATAACCCAGTCCGAGTCGCTCCAGAACACCGGGACGATTGTTCTCAAGCACCACATCGGCTTTGCCGATCAGGGCCTGGGCAAGCCTTTGGCCCTCTGCGGTCTTCAAGTCCATTGCGATGGATCTTTTGCCTCGCAGTATTGAGGCGCCATAGAGCGACACCTCGCCAACATGGCTGCCCATCTGACGCACCGGGTCGCCGTCAAGCGGCTCAATTTTGATTACGTCTGCGCCAAAATCGGCCAGCAGCCGACCGCAGGCGGGGCCGGCGATAGTGGTGCAGATTTCAATGACACGGATGCCTGTCAGTGGCGCGGCCCCGGTCTGCGCACCCGCTGTTTCCTTTTTCATGTCAGCCGCTCCTTTTACCGACCTGACCCACCACCTGGCCGTCTTCCACTGCATCCCCTTCCTTGACATCAAGCGCCAGCAGCACGCCCGCTTCTTCACTCATGACCGGAATTTCCATCTTCATGGATTCAACGATAAGGACAGGTTCATCGGGTGTTACCTCGGCCCCCACTTGAACGAGGATTTTCCACACGGTTCCTGTCACTTCCGAGATCAATTCGGTTGACATATTCATTCTCCTGATAAATAAAAACTAATTCGAAAGTATGTGTTGGGTCAGGCCGGTATCAACGTCACCGGTCTTGAACTGGGCGCTGCCGATCACCTTCTGTATGAAGGGGATGTTATGTTTGACGCCTTCGATCACCGTAGCTGCCAATGCGTCCTGCAGCTTGCTGATTGCCTTATCCCTGCTGTCGGCATGCACAATAAGTTTGGCGATCATCGGATCGTAGTATGGTGTGATGACATTGCCCGCAGCAAAGCCGGTTTCCACCCGGATGCCTTGACCTACGGGAAAAGACAATGCCTGCAGTGTGCCGGGCGACGGGAAAAATCTGACTGGATCTTCCGCGTAGATACGTGCCTCGATTGCATGGCCCCGCACCGTGACCGGTTCAGGTATGACCTCGGACAAACGCTCACCGGCGGCCAGTCGAATCTGCGCCTGAACCAGATCAACTCCTGTAATTTCTTCGGTCACTGCATGTTCAACCTGGATTCTTGTATTAGTTTCCAGAAATTGAAAATTTTCCTGCTGATCCAATAAGGTTTCGACGGTCCCAATCACGTCATATTTCATGTTCTGCAACACTTGTACAATCTCGCTGGCCTTGGCGTTTATCAGCGCTCTGGGTATTCGCGCAGCGGGCGACTCCTCAATCACTTTCTGATGCCGCCGCTGCACCGAGCAATCGCGCTCGAACAAATGGCAGGCATTGCCATAACGGTCCGCCAGAATCTGGAACTCAATGTGGCGGGGCCGTTCCATCATGCGCTCCAGGTACAGATCGGCACTGCCGAAACTGCGCAGCGCCATGGCTTTGATTTGAACAACCGCCTTGAGCAATTGCGCATCATTGTGCACCGCCGCCATGCCGATACCACCGCCTCCGGCGGCTGCCTTTACCATGACCGGATAGCCGATCTTGGCAGCGGCTGCCCGTTGATCATTTTCATCATCGGTCAGCAGGCCGGAGCTGGCCGCCATTGCCAGGCCAAACTCATGCATCAGCGAACGCGCCCGGGTCTTGTGGCCCATCGCATCAATCCACTGTGGGCTGGGACCGATGAAGGTGACCCCGGCCTGCATGACTTTGCGGGCAAATGCTGCATTTTCTGAAAGAAAACCGTAGCCCGGATGAATGGCATCGGCCCCGCTTTGTTCCAGGACCTTGAGTATCGCGTCCTGATTCATATAACTGTGTGCCGGATCGGCCGACCCGATGCAGTGGGTTTCGTCGGCCAGAGCCAGATACGGCAATGACGCATCGGCCTCGGAATAGATTGCTACTGACCGTATCCCCATCTTGCGCAATGTCCGTAAAACGCGTGCAGCTATCGCTGCCCTGTTTGAAACCAGGACCTTTTGAAACATTGTTGACTACTCCAAATTCAATGATTAATAACGAACAGTCCGGTTGCTGCGGACAGTATCAGATATCGCTATATGGCCACCGGTCAGTGACTCGTTGGCCAAGTGCGCATCAGATGTTCGCCAACACCGCCGGTCAGGCGCATTCCATGTATTTCCAGACTGCGGATCAGATGTGCCCGGGTCTGCGCAGGATGGATGACCGACTGCGCACCAAAGACGGCCGCCGCATCGTAGGCAGATGTCCCTTTTGTCATTTGCTCAAGTAGTTGTTGGTATTGCGCGGGGTCATCAGCCTCAGTCACGCCATGCACAATCGAGACGGCCGAGCGCGGGTCCATAAAATTGACTTCTGCAGTGAACCAGTTGATCACCTCATCGGCGTTACCGCCGCCGCCCATATTCAGTACGGCCTGCCCGTATGTTTTGCGCATGACAACCGAAATCTTTGGCACAGTGACCAGAGAAATGGCGTTCATCCAGTTCATCACATGCCCGATTGCGCCCTGGCGCTCGCCTTCGACCCCGATCAAAAAGCCCGGCTGATCCACCATAAACACCAGCGGAATATTGAACGAGTCGCACAGAATCATGAAACTGACCGCCTTGCGACACGCCTGCGGATCAATGGCTCCGCCTTTATGGATAGGGTTATTGGCAACAATACCTACCGAGCGGCCGCCCAGCCTGGCCAATGCGGTAACAATGGACTTTCCAAACCGCGGCTTGAGTTCGAAAATCGAATCCTTGTCATAAATAAGATTCAGGATTTTTCTGACGTCATATACCTGGGCACGGGCGCTGGGCAGAATATCCAGGATGCGCCCGATATCGTCCCCTGATCCTTCAGGAACCGGACACACGGGTGGCGGCTCGTTATGATGGCTGGGAAGATAAGACAAAAATCGTCCAATGGCGTCCAATGCCTGTTCGTCTGTGTCGACTGCCAGATCGACCATACCGGTAACCTCGGTATGCAACTTCCACCCCCCCAGGGTTTCGGGATCAACCTCTTCATTAATGGCGCGGGAAGTCAGCTTAACGCTGGACACGGCAGTAATCGCCCCCTTGCGCATGACCACGAAATCACCTAGCGCGGCATACCAGGATGAGGACCCGTAACAATGCCCAAGCACTGCAGACACCCATGGCGTTTCCCGCGTACGCAAATACTGGGTCGGCCGGTCGCCACTGCCTACGCCCGACGCTCCCATGACGTCAGGCATGCGGGCACCGGTGGACTCTCCGAGAAAAATCATGGGCATACCATGGCGGGTCGCAACACGCTTGACATAACCTACCTTCCGGGTATTGACTGAACTGCTGGATGCCCCCATGACGGTAAAGTCGTTGGACACAACCGCGACCTCTCTGCCATTGATTTTCCCGTACCCCGTTACCTTGCCGTCGGCAGCAGAGCGCTCGCGCATTTCCGGCCGGATACTGGTCGCAAAAAGACCCATCTCGTGAAACGTGCCGGAATCCACCAGGTGGTCAATGCGTTCGCGCGCATTCATAACACCCTCTTGCACCCGCTGCTGCAACTTGCGCTCTCCCCCCATGGAAAGCACCTTGCGGCGCAGCTCTTCGTGTTCCTGTATCAAATCGTCAAACATGTTCCGTTCCAAATAATTTCATTAAATTAACGCTGCTTCGTAGCTTGCCGTAACTGAGGAATCGATTCGGCAAGCTGGTTCCATTGTTGAGATTCCTGTTTCATTTGCTCCGTTAACTGGGCAGGAGAAGAGAATGCCGCCTGTGCGCCTATGTCTGCCAGCTTGTTGGAGAAGGTGTCATCCTGGACGACGCGTCGCGTCGCATCTCCCAGCACCTGTACGATATGAGCGGGCGTGTTGGCCGGCACCAGCAGGCCAAACCAGACGCTGAGGTCCAGATCGACTCCCAGCTCCTGAAGCGCCGGAACTGACGGCAAAGCCGGATTTCGTTCTTTTGATGTCACGGCCAGCGCGGTCAGGCGCTCCGACTGAAGATAGCCCAGAACGACGGGCACAAGGGAAAACACCGTGTCGATCTGTCCGCCGATTACATCGTTGGTCGCTTGCGCACCGCCTTTATATGGCACGTGCAGCAAAGGCGCCTGGGCGCGATGCTTCATTAACTCCACGTACAGGCTAAGCTGAGCGCTGGATATCGTATATTTGCCCGGCGTTGCGCGCGATTTGCTGATCATGTCCTGTACAGTCGCAAATGCGGAATCAGTGCGCGTCGCGATCACAAACGGCACCCTGGCAATCACGCTGACCGGCTGGAAATCGTCAATCGGGTCAAATGAAGGAGCCGGTCCGAAAACGGTATTCAGCGTCGGCGTGCCGCCGCCGAATAACACGGTATAACCATCGGGCTTCGCATTAGCCACGATATTGCTCCCGATATTGGTAGCAGCGCCCGGTTTATTGTCAACCACCACAGGCTGTCCTGTTACCTGGCTCAGCTTTGCCGCAAACAGCCGGGCAACCGTATCGGTACTGCCCCCGGCAGGATACGAAACAATCATTTGTATCGGCTTTGACGGGTAAGCCTTGTGCGTCGACGCACCCGCAGGCGCGATATTTACTGACACACAACAAACCAGGGTAGCCATCCAAATCAGCAATGCTTGCATTTTTATCTCCATGAATTATCTCGTTCAAGACGAAATTTTTTGTATAGTCATTGATACAATATGATCTACCTTTTCAAAATAAAAGTCAACATGGTTGACTAATTAAGAGTAACGGCACATTATGATTTCTGCACGAAAAATAGCTCAATTGCGCTCGGCCCGCTCCTTTGGCATAGGGCGTTTGTTTCTGTTGGCGCGCCGCGATTTCTCTCAACGCCTGTCAAAGAAAATGGTTGAAAAGACCGGAAATACCAATCCCATTGTGGGAGGCTCGATCCTGCCCTTTATCGATCTGGAAGGAACACGAAGCACAGAA
>NZ_JBQEAU010000165.1:0-336 GCF_052108595.1 Advenella sp. | reverse complement strand
ACGCGCGGGCATTTCCAAACAGGCGGTCGGCAAACTGCTTAAGGATCTGGAGGACGCAAGTCTGGTCACGCGCTCACAGGACGAATCCGATGGCAGGGCACAGATTATTTTTTTTACGGATGCCGGTGTCGATTATTTGCAGCAAATCCATGCTTCCATCAAATCGATTGAGCAGGAATATGAAGCAATATTAGGGAAACAAGAGGTGGAAAATTTGCGTAGCAGCTTAAGCAAGCTGGCTTACGCTGAAAATGCCCCACCCAAATAACGCATAAAAAACCGCGACGGCACGCTGCCGGCACGCCCGGCCTTGCCGTGGTGTAGCGCGTAGTAGTG
>NZ_JBQEAU010000164.1:0-7192 GCF_052108595.1 Advenella sp. | reverse complement strand
GATGTGGGCACCGCCAGACTGCTCAATACTCTGCAGGCGGCCTTGTTGTGACTTCGTTGTCCATCCGAATCCACTGCGGGTGCGCATGCAGGATCTGTTCTACGTATTCAAGCGTCACTGATAAATGTTCGCGCAAGCGCTGCTGCGCCTGCTCGGGCGCATGGCCGGAAATGGCCTGCACAATCAGTCGATGATCGCCGACGATGCGTTCCAGCTTGCCGGATACCGGCAGATGCAGGCGACGCAGTCGGTCCAGGTGTCCGCTATTGCTGTGCACCAGATGCCACAATGCGTCTTTTCCTGCCGCTCGAAAAAGCACACGGTGAAATTGCGTATCGGCCTGGCTGAAAGCGCTCAAATCTCTGGCGGCGCGCAAGGCGTCCTGTTGCTGTACCAGCGCCTGCAATGATCCGATTAAGCTCGGTTCATGCGATTGGGCCAACTCCCGCACCAGTTCCAGCTCAAGGGACTGGCGCAGAAAATGGGCTTGTCTGGCCAATGTGAGGTCAATCAGGCTGACCCGCGTCGATGCCTGTGGATAGATATCCACCAGCATTTCTGCAGCCAGTTTCAGCAATGCTTCGCGTACCGGTGTCTGGCTGACCCCGTAGCAGTCGGCCAGTTCGGCGCGTGAAAGCAGGGCGCCTGGAGCCCATTCCAGAGCAATGATTTTCTGGCGCAGTAACTGGTACAGTTGCGGCGCTGCCTGGCGGCTGCGATCAAGTGGCGTGGTCGGTATCATGTTTTATGCCGATGGGCGGTAATGTGACCGCTGCAATCGCGATGTAATAGGTCATATGGCATGCTCAATACTAATACGCTCAGGGCCGCAGATGATCAATAAACCCGTTGATCAACGGTAAGCGGTACCTGTTGCGCACAGACCGCTTTGGCAGCGCTGCTGATTTTTTTGCGTTCAAAATGCTATCTGCCGTTGCGCTGCCGCCAGGCGGAAAAATCGGTTTTTGCCTGTTCGTCGGTAGCCGGATACAGCCCAATAATGGATCGGCCCTTGAGTACCTCTTCGGTGACAAAATCTTCGTACACGGTCATTTCTATTGCCTCGGCTGCAATGTCCTGCGCCAGATGCGCAGGGATGACAACGACCCCCTCGGCATCGCCGACGATGACATCGCCGGGAAAAACAGCGACGTCGCCGCAGCCGATAGGCACGTTGATGTCCAGCGCCTGATGCAGGGTAAGATTGGTGGGCGCAGACGGGCGATTGTGATAGACGGCAATATGCAACTTGGCAATTTCCGGTGAATCACGAAAGCCGCCATCGGTGACTACACCGGCCACACCGCGCTTCATCAGCCGGGAAACCAGAATGGAGCCGGCCGAGGCGGCCCGCGCATCCTTGCGACTGTCTATCATCAGCACCGCGCCTTGCGGACACTGATCAACCGCAACCCGTTGCGGATGGCTGCGATCCTGAAAGACGGTAATGGGGTTGAGGTCTTCGCGTGCCGGAATGTAGCGCAGCGTGTAAGCCTCGCCCACCATGTTCGGCAAATCGGGGTTGAGCGGATGGACGTCCTGAATGAACTGATTGCGCAGGCCGCGCTTATACAAGGCAGTACACAGTGTGGCGGTGCTGACGATCGCCAGCTGTTTGCGAACTTGTGGGTCAAGGGCCATGATGATTTCCTGATCAGTAAATGCTGGGTTCGTTGTTGGGGGCGCCGAAGCTGGTTTCCAGAAAGTCAAAATCACAACCGGCATCAGCTTGCAGAATATGCTGCGAGAACATCCAGCCGTAGCCGCGTTCGAAGCGGCGTTCGGGCGCGATCCAGTCTGCTCGTCTTGCCGCCAGTTCCCCATCGCTGATTTCAAGGTGGATACGACGGGCGGGAACATCAACGGTAATCATGTCGCCGGTGCGCACCAGCGCCAGATTGCCGCCGACATAGGACTCGGGCGCCACATGCAAAATACAGGCGCCGTAGCTGGTGCCGCTCATGCGCGCATCGGACAGGCGCAGCATATCGCGCACGCCCTGTTTGATCAGCTTGACCGGGATCGGTAGCATGCCCCATTCGGGCATCCCCGGGCCACCCAGCGGGCCGGCATTGCGCAACACCATAATGTGCCCGGGCGTGACATCCAGATTTTCGTCATCCACTGCTGCTTTCATGCTTGGATAATCGTCAAAGACAAGCGCGGGGCCGGTGTGTTGCAGGAACTGCGGTGCGCACGCGCTGGGTTTGATCACGCAGCCGGACGGCGCCAGATTGCCGCGCAGCACGGCCAGTGCGCCTTCGGGATACAACGGGTTGTCCATGGGACGAATCACGTCGTCGTTATACACTTGCGCGTCTTTGATGTTTTCTGCCAGTGTCTGGCCGGTAACGGTCATTGTCCCACCCTGCACATGGTCGCCAAGACGACGCATCAGACCTGGCAGGCCACCCGCGTAATAAAAATCTTCCATCAGATAGGTACTGCCGCTGGGGCGTACATTGGCAATGACCGGCACCTTGCGGCTGGCCGCATCAAAGTCATCCAGCGTGACTTCACAGTCGGCGCGACGCGACATGGCAATCAGATGAATGACTGCGTTGGTGGAGCACCCCATGGCCATTGATACGGCGATGGCATTCAGAAAACTGGTTCGGGACAGAATGCGCGCCGGCGTTAGGTCCTCCCATACCATGTCGACGATACGGCGACCGCAAGCGGCCGCCATGCGAATGTGGTTGGCGTCGACTGCGGGAATCGATGATGCGCCGGGTAGCGTCATGCCGATGGATTCGGCGATGGCGGTCATCGTGCTGGCGGTGCCCATCGTCATACATGTGCCTGCGCTGCGGGCAATGCCGCCTTCTACGCCAATCCATTCGGTTTTGCTTATTTTGCCGGCGCGTCGCTCATCCCAGTATTTCCACGCATCCGAGCCCGATCCCAGAATTTTTCCCTGCCAGTTACCGCGCAGCATGGGGCCGGCAGGCAGATAAATACAGGGCAGTCCCGCACTGA
The DNA here is from genome assembly GCF_052108595.1 of Advenella sp. Classification (NCBI taxonomy): domain Bacteria; kingdom Pseudomonadati; phylum Pseudomonadota; class Betaproteobacteria; order Burkholderiales; family Alcaligenaceae; genus Advenella; species Advenella sp. The sequence continues at coordinate 4,213 of NZ_JBQEAU010000164.1, read as the reverse complement.
TGGCGCCCATCAACAGCCCGGGCGTGGTTTTGTCGCAGCCGCCCATCAATACCGCGCCGTCTACCGGATGGCTGCGCAGCAGTTCCTCGGCTTCCATGGCAAGCATATTGCGATACAGCATGGTGGTGGGCTTGACGAAGTTTTCCGACAGGGAGATGGCCGGCAATTCTATGGGAAAGCCTCCGGCCTGAAAAATACCACGTTTGACATCTTCCACTCGTTGCTTGAAATGCGAATGGCAGGGATTGATATCCGACCAGGTGTTCAGGATGGCAATGACGGGGCGGCCCTCCCAATCTTCTGGCGCATAGCCCATTTGCATGATGCGGGATCGGTGTCCGAAAGAGCGCAAATCATCCGGGGCAAACCAGCGGGCGCTGCGCAGCGAATCATAGGTACGTTTTGACATGGTGAGTTACCTTGGGGGCAAAATAATGAGGTTGGTGCCATTGAAACATTAATATATCAGTTGGTATATTCGGGATATCGATGAGAGCAGGGCACCCCGGCGGGCCGCGATTACATTTGTCGATATGCGTTCATATAGCGAGCAGGCGGACGCCCGAGAGTTCGCTGCCGACCGTGCCGTTTTCTGATAATTCAATCGCAAGAAAACGATTGCTTGCGATTGAATTGCCCTCTATTCTGATCATGACGGCCATACTTCCAGGAGATCGATCATGACATCAACCCAAGCACACGCCCAATTTACTTCCGATGAAGCTCGCTGGCAGGCCGTGCAAAGTCGCAATCGAGATGCGGACGGACAATTTGTCTATGGTGTAAAGACCACGGGGGTGTATTGTCGGCCCAGTTCTTCGGCCCGCCTGCCACAGCGAAAAAATGTCGTTTTTTTTGATACGGCGCAAGAGGCCGAGGCAGCAGGCTATCGCGCCAGCCGCCGCGCGCGGGCGGACCGGACTGCCGCCGCAGACGAACGTGCTGACCTGGTGGCCAGGGCCTGTCGACAAATTGAATCGGCGCAAACGCCGCCCAGCCTGGATGAGCTGGCGGCACAAGCCAATATGAGTCCATTTCATTTTCATCGCGTTTTCAAGGCTGAAACCGGTGTCACACCGAAAGCCTATGCATCGGCCTGGCGTGCCAGGAAATTGCGCGATGAGCTGGGATCGTCAGTCACGTCGATTACAGACGCAATCTATACGGCAGGCTTCAATTCCAACAGCCGCTTTTACGAAGCGTCCGAGCAGTTGCTGGGTATGCGCGCCCGGGAATATCGGGCTGGTGGGCAAGGCGCTGTCATCCGGTTTGCCATCGCGCAATGTTCGCTGGGCGCCATTCTGGTGGCGCAAAGCCACCGTGGCATCTGCGCCATTATGCTGGGTGATGATCCCGATATGTTGTTGCGCGACTTGCAGGATCAGTTTGCCAGGGCCCAGCTTGTTGGGGGCGATGCCGCCTTTGAGCGTCTGGTGGCGCAAGTGATCGGTTTTGTAGAGACGCCGTCTGTGGGCCTGAACCTGCCGCTCGATGTCCGTGGTACGGCTTTTCAGGAGCGAGTGTGGCAGGCATTAAGGGATGTACCAGTTGGTACGACCGTCAGTTACGGTCAGATTGCCGAGCGGATCGGGGCGCCCACCGCTGTGCGCGCCGTTGCCCAGGCTTGTGGCGCCAACCGCATTGCCGTTGCCATTCCCTGTCATCGCGTGGTCAGGCGCGATGGCGATATTTCAGGCTATCGCTGGGGCGTAGAACGCAAGCGCCAGTTGCTGGAGCGGGAAGCGATCACGCAACCGTGATCGGCGGCATGAAGGCGTTGTTACCTTGTGGCTGCTTATTGATCGCTATCGCAGGGTCGGAAGATGAAGTCTGTTATTTGATCTGTGTCGGGAATAGCTCTGGCGGCGGCATATATGACCCGCCGGTGGCTGATCGTCGTGGAATCGGCAATTGAATAATTGAACAATTGTGGGACAATAATCGCGTAGCGGGTGCTGCATTGGGCGGATCTGGCAATTGGCTCGCCGGGGCAAGCATCGAACGTGAGGGTGGACAGAATAAATCCAAAAGAGAGAGACTTATGACAGATGAAATACAGATGGGCCTGATGCAACCGCATCCATTGCTGATATCGTCGCTAATTGTTCATGCCGAGCGCCATCATGGCGATGGTCAGATTGTCTCGCGCCGCGTTGAGGGTGATTTGCATCGCTATCACTGGCGCGATGTGGCACGCCGTTCCCGGCAGGTAGCGCGTGCGCTTGACGCCATGGCCTTGCCGCTTTCTGCGCGGGTGGCCACGCTTGCCTGGAATGGCTACCGGCATCTGGAACTTTATTTCGGTGTCAGTGGATCGGGCAGGGTGTTGCACACCATTAATCCGCGCCTGCATCCCGATCAAATCGCCTGGATTGCCAATCATGCCGGTGACCAGGTCTTATGCTTCGATCTGAGCTTTCTGCCTCTGGTGCAGGCGGTGCATGGAAAATGCCAGACGATCAGGCATTATGTTGCGCTATGCGACCGTGACGCGTTGCCCTCGGACAGCGCAATACCCGGCCTGATCAGTTATGAGCAATGGGTCGAAGAACAATCGGACGACTATCACTGGCCGCAGTTTGACGAGAATGCCGCTTCCAGCATGTGCTACACCAGTGGAACCACAGGCAATCCGAAAGCGGTCATGTACAGCCATCGTTCAACGCTTTTGCATGCCTATGGGGCTGCGCTGCCCGACTCCATGGCAATATCGGCTCGGGATGTAATTCTGCCCGTGGTCCCTATGTTCCATGTCAATGCCTGGGGCATTCCCTATGCGGCGGCACTGGCCGGCAGTACGCTGGTCTTCCCCGGCCCGCTGTTGGATGGAAAGTCGGTCTACCAACTGATGGAACAGGAGGGGGTGACATTTGCCGCCGGTGTGCCGACCGTATGGCAGATGCTGCTTGATCATGTTAAAGGCGAAGGCCTGCAATTTTCCACCCTCAAGCGTACCGTGATTGGCGGGTCGGCGTGCCCGCCGGCCATGATACAAGCGTTTCAGGAGCAGTATGGGGTCGAGGTGATACATGCCTGGGGAATGACCGAGACCAGCCCGCTGGGAACGCTGTGTACGCTGAAAAATAAATCCCTGATGTTGCCTGAGGAAGAACAAATGAAACTGCGGCGCAAGCAGGGGCGGGTGCTGTACGGGATTGACTTCAAAATTGTTGGTGACGATGGTGGGGAATTGCCGTGGGACGGCAAAACATTTGGCGATTTGCATGTCAAGGGGCCCTGGGTGGTGCGCGACTATTTCCCCGGCACAGACAATGCGGCATTGGTGGACGGCTGGTTTCCCACAGGGGATGTGGCGACCATCGACGCCGATGGCTATCTGCAGATCACAGACCGCAGCAAGGATGTGATCAAATCCGGTGGCGAATGGATCAGCTCGATTGATATCGAAAACATTGCCATGGCGCATCCTGCCGTGCAACTGGCTGCCTGCATCGGTGTCAGTCATCGCAAATGGGACGAGCGCCCGGTTATCGTGGTTGTCAGGCGCGAGCAAATGGCGCTCGACAGGGACGAACTGCTACAGTTTTATGAAGGCAAGATTGCCAAATGGCAAATACCGGATGAGGTCATATTCGTGGAGGCCATCCCTCTGGGCGCTACAGGAAAAATGCTCAAATCCAAAGTCAGGCAGATGCCCGAGGTTGCAGCCTATTGCGCACTTGCGGCCAGTCGACAGTAACTACGTCAGCGCGTGGTTTTTTCCCAGATCATCTCTGCTGCGACAGACAGGGGTTCCTTGGAGCGATACAGGCGCACTTCGAAAGGCACTTCATTTTGCCTGCCGCCCAAGACGCGCAGTGTTCCTGATGTGCAATCTTGCGCAACCACGGACCAGGGCAGCCAACCGATGCCACGACCTTTTTTGATCAACGCCCAGGCCACTTCCACTGAATCGCAATAGGCCACCGGCGCCAGCGCATAACTGCTCGCACGCAGATGGTCGCTCAGGATATGGTGCAGTGACAATGTATTGAGATAGGTTACGTGAGGGATGGGCGTGAATTCGTCAAGCAGATCATAGGCCGTCTCACTGTATTTGGCGGCGCTGCACACGGGCACGAATCGGTCTGCACCCAATTGCAGGTACTGGAAACTGGCGGTCGCGACCGGGATAGATAAATTGGGGTGCTCGTAGCAGCACAGAAAATCCACTTCCTCTCGTTGCAGCAGGGTGACCATATCCGGCGTTGAC
>NZ_JBQEAU010000163.1:0-7269 GCF_052108595.1 Advenella sp. | reverse complement strand
TGCGACGATATAAAGCTTCGAAACGATTCAACCCGATTGCCCCGATTTTGACACTGACATCATCTTTTTGTAACTGGGGCAATTGAAGTGGCAGCAGTTCCATCACTTCAGGCCCTCCTGTCCGAGAAAATTTTACTTGCAACATTTTATTCATCCTATAGAGTTCCTTAGCCTATCTGTTGTCATAAATTCGATTTACTGGCGAGTCGGTGCAATTGACCTTCAATTATCATTGTCAAAATTCTGCGTTGCAGGAAGGTCATGCATCGTCGGTGATTCCCTATGCTTGTGAGGCTCCTCCGTCGGCAAACAACTCAATCCCATTTACGTAACTCGCAGCGTCGCTAGCAAGAAAGGCAGCCACAGCAGCGATTTCCTCCGGTTCGCCTATGCGCCCCATTGGACTTTTTTCTCTTAGCTGAGCCAAGCCTTCTTGCGCGTGATCTCCGAATCCTTCGCGTAGCGCATCTGTATTTGTTGGGCCAGGGCTAAGAATGTTTATGCGAATACCTGTTCCTCTAAGCTCGGAGATCCAACTGCGAACCATATTGCGAACAGCTGCCTTTGTAGCGCCATAAATACTCATAGTCGGCCCAGGATCTACCGATGAGGTAGACCCGACTATCACTACGCTAGAACCAGAACCGAGCAACGGCAATGCTTCCTGGACCGTGAGCACCACCCCTTTAACATTGGTGGAAAATTGGCTGTCGATTTGCTCCTCGGTGATTTTGCCAAGCGGTGCGTGCAAGCCTCCACCTGCATTGGCCACCAAAATGTCAATACGTCCATATTTTTGTTTGACATCGACGAACATGGATTTGAGGCTTGATAAATTTGTAACATCAGTAGCAATTCCTGTGGCCTTTTCTCCTAGTCGCTCCACCGCATCGGCGAGAACTTTTGCACGTCGGCCTGTGACGACGACGTAAGCGCCTTCTTCAATCAATTTCTTAGCGATCGCAAAACCAATGCCGCTGCCGCCACCGGTTACGATGGCAACTTTATTTTCCAGTTTGAGATTCATATAGTTCCTTAATTACGCATTTGTAGTGATCACTATAATTAAAATATACTCGCCACTCAATGAGAATATAGTAATCACTACATAATTAATGTAAGCTTGGCATAAATGCAACACAATTAGGGGAGCGCATGACAGCAAGTTTGTGCTTATCTGAGCCGCCAGTGCCGACATCAGGAGATGCCCTAGGAAAGAAACCTAGGCGGTCTTTCGACCGCGATACGGGCGTTATAGCGGCTAAGGCACTGTTTCACGAACATGGTTATGATGCGGTTGGCATAGCTGATTTGACTCGGGTGCTGGACATCAATCCACCTAGTCTCTATGCTGCGTTCGGTAGTAAAGCTGGATTGTTTGATCGATGTCTAAAAAACTATGTGGAAGAAGTAAACCTGCCTGTCGATCGTATTCTGAGCGAGAACAAGTCTCGCTGGAGAGTCCTTTCAATCAACGTTCACGTTATCTAATAGCAAGGAAAAATCATGACTTTCATCGATCACATTGAAGTGTCAGTACTAAACGCCGAAGTTGCGCGCAAATTCTATGAGAGTGCTCTTGCACCGCTTGAAATACGTAAAATTATTACCGTAGGGCCAGAACGGACGCGCCATGCAGGAACGCGGCATGGGTTTGGCAAGAATAACTATCCTATCCTATGGGTCCATGATAATGATTCACCGGGCTCAGGTACTCATATTGCCTTTACTGCGGCGTCACGTTCGGAAGTTGATAATTTTTATCATGCTGCGCTCAAGGCTGGCGGCATCGACAATGGCGCTCCTGGAATTAGGGCTCATTATCACGACCAATATTACGCTGCCTATGTGCTTGATCCTGATGGTATAAATGTGGAAGTTGTATGTCAAGTTCCTCTAAGTTAGTCTGCTGTTATCAATTCATATACGGCGATGCGTATGACATCTATTTCGTTGAGCTTTCAAAAGACGCACTTTGAGGTGCGTCTTTGATGATGATTAGTACCCGACACCTCGTACGCCACCAGAAACCCTCAGCGATTCCCCTGTTACCCAGTGTGAGTCATCAGAGGCCAGAAATACGACGACGGGTGCGATATCTTCCGGCTCTCCAAAACGACCTAAAGGCGTTCCCGCAATCAGCTTTTCACCTAATTCACCCGCAAAGTTTCCGTTCGTCCCTGGGGTATTGGTATGTCCAGGCAAAATAGAATTAACCCTGATGCCGCGTGGTCCCAGTTCTCTGGCCAGGGCAAACGTCAAGGTGTCCACGGCGCCCTTTGTGGCAGCGTAAATGCTGGATGCTAAATAGGGATCGGTACTAAGAATGGAGCTGACGTTGATGATGCTGCCAGAGGCGCTAAATTGTTTTAGCGCTTCACGGGTTGCAAGCAGATATCCCAGCACGTTGACGTTAAATTGCTTGTGGAAGGCGTCTTCCGTGAGATCGTCAATCATCTCAAATACTGCGACACCCGCGTTATTAACAAGAATATCCAGTGTTCCAAATTCGTTGCGCACCTCATCGAACATGCGAATGACATCAGCTGATTTACTCATATCCGCTTGAATGGATTTGGCTCTTCCACCTTGAGCGTGAATCTGCGCAACGACTTTGTCGGCGTCATCTTTGCTAGACGCATAATTGACAATAACGGTGGCGCCCGCGGCGCCGAATGCGCTGGCGATACCTGCGCCAATACCTTTGGAGGCACCTGTTACAACAGCAATTTTGCCTGATAATTTCATTTTTGTGACCTTTCATCGTTGATTAATTTATTGGCAGAATAAAATGTGCACAGGTAAAAGCTCGGCTGAGCGCATTGTTCCGCTTACCAACAGTATCCATCGTACGCAGGCAAGGGCACGTGCCAATTCTTCTCTTATCATTGCCTATTCTTATCATTTATCTTGTTCTGCTTTGGAATTTGCCTTATGCTCAGCGTTATGGATAATGCAATGAATGAATTGCGCAGCATTGTGATGCGCGCCGACAGTAAGTGGACAGACACCGGTATCCCGCGCGTGTCGATGGTTAAGGCAGAAGCGTGTGCGAATCAGGTTTATCAGCCCATGCTTCACCTTGTTCTTCAAGGCAGCAAGAGCCTGTCTATTGGCGGCAATATTTTTAACTATGACGCTGCGACTTATTTTGTTGTTCCGGTTGACGTGCCCGCGACGGGAGAGATCTATGCCGATGGGCCTGATCTGCCTTATCAGGCCATCAGTCTGGCACTTGACCCGGATGTGATTGCCACTTTGCTGGATGAAGACAGCAATGCCACTGGTGGGCATGAGCGGCAAAGTATGAGCTGTTTTTCAGCGGTCACTGCGCCTGCTGAAATGATTGATGCCTGGTTGCGCATGATGAGACTCATTGACCGGCCAGGGGAGGCTGCTGTGCTTGCCCCTATGATTGAGCGTGAAATTCTTTTCAGAGCGATGCAAGGTCCGTTAAGAGAGGTGCTTTACAATATCGCCTGCCCTGATGGGCGACTGTCACAGATTCGCCGCGCCATCCACTGGATACGCGAGCATTATACCCAGCCGTTTCGAATCGATAGCCTGGCCGCCATAGCGGATATGAGCGTGGCGGCGTTTTATCGTCATTTCAAAACCGTCACCAATATGACGCCCATACAATACCAGAAGCGTCTACGTCTGCTGCGGGCGCGCTGGATGCTTATTTTTGATCCGGGGGATGCGGCAACGATTGCTTTTGCCGTTGGCTATGAAAGCGCGTCACAATTTAGCCGTGAATACGTGCGCCTCTTTGGCATGCCGCCGGCGCGGGATGCGGCCAGGTTCAGACAACCTTCCGCTGTTGCACCGGTTAAGATCGGTGCGATGGATGCCCTGGGTTATAACAGCTAGGTAAGCTAAATCACATATTTGATATTCGCTTAACCAGTCACTCACGCGTCAATTGCAGTCCGATATGCGCGTATCGGCAATCGTCTGCGCAAAACCTTTGCCAAATAGGCCGGCAGGTGTCTGAAAGCCAGGCCTGTACTCTCCGGCGAGTACGCGCCGTGCTGCTTCAGCTGCTGCCATCGGTGTGAAGGTGTAGCCGTTTACCGTATCCAGGACAGAACACACTTTCATCCCGTTTGACCCAGTGACCTGAACTGCCGCCTGATACCGATTGGCGTTGCGCTCTTCTATCGTCGGCCCGGCGGGCAGGGCGCTCAGGTCGCCTTTGGGAAAGGCATTCCCCGAAACGTGCACGAAAGTCTCAATGTCCGGGACACCGGTCGCTATGCCGATTGTGATGAGATCGGGCAGTGTCACCGGACAGCACGAGACCGGGCCAGCGCCAAAGTCGAAGACGCCTGCAACAGTAGCTGTTCTGGTAACCAACTGACCGCCTGAGCGAATGAGCAATTGTGTTGTCAGATTTTCGCTGGCACTGACCGCGGAACCCCGCGACATCGAACCCGACACATGCAGCGCAATGCTGATCTTGCGCGGCTCGCTAACGCGCTCTATCGCATGCGCAGCCAGGCAGCCCAGCATTGCCACACTCCCGCCGCTACCCGGCAGCAGCATCACACCAGCAGCTTTTGCCTGTTCATCCAGTTTTTCCGCCAGTTGATAGCTATCGAGCTCCGCAGCGATATCAAGGTAATGCACACCATTACGTATCGCGGCGTGCATGAGCGGGCCAGCGGTATGCATATAGGGCCCGGCGCAATTGAGGATTACCGACACGTCTGACAGCGCTTTGTCGATTGCAGCGTCATTGTCAAGACCAAATACGCGATACTCAGCTTGTGTCTGAGCAGCCAATGCAGATAACGGCTCAGCATTGCGACCTGCCAGAACCAGCGCAAGGCCAGCGGCGTGGTCAAGTTCAGAGGTCATGCTGCCGGTATAACCTGCTGCGCCATAGATCATTAATTTCTTCATATCATTTCCATCTATTGCTTCAGAAAAAGCGGTTAATCACGATTTGATGGGCTTATTCCAGATCGGCGTCAATACGAACAATGCGCCAGCCGGTGTCGAACAAGAAACACAACAAGCCGATCTCGTGGCCGAATTCGCCTGTAAAATCCACGCGTACCTGCGCCTGGCCCTGATCTTTGAATTCAGCAGACAGCAAATGGGTCTGCGTGTGATAGTCAATGAAATACCGCTTCAGGTAATCGCTAATGCCGGCATGCCCGGTGAACTGCTCACCGACCGACACATCGTGAATGACCGCCTCCGGTGAGAACAATGCAAGGGCTGCGTCAACATTGAATGCATTGGTGGCTGCAATCAGCTTGTTTACGACGGCTCTGTTATTGAGTGGCATCATCGTGCTGCCAGCTTTTGTAGACGAACTCCAGGCTGTAGCCGTCAGGGTCCCTGACCTGAGCCGCGTAATAGCGGGGGTCATAATGAAGCTGTGGCCCGGGCTTATGGATCTGCGTCGCCCCGGCACCCAGTGCAGCAGCATAGGCTGCGTTTACGATGTCTTCAGAGTCTGCCACAAAACCCACGTGCACCGCTTCAGGCGCCGGCTGTCCTTGTCTTAACCAGAAAAATATCCTTCCTTTGGCGCCGAACCCTTTCAGATCTGGATGCCCTGCGGGGCCATCCTTGCCGTCGTAATCATGCCGGTTGGTAATGCCAAGGATGGGCAGCACTTTTGTGTAAAAAGCGATGGCGCTCTCGGTATTGCTTACGGTAAGAAAGATATGATCAAGCATGTTGAATTCCTGGTTTAAATGACATTGCCGCCTGAAATGGCGCTTCTTCGTTCGACTTTCACGGTCGCGGTCCGGACTGCAGTTAAAACAACAATATTGCTTATTTCTTTTTTGATCGAACGGGCCAACTATACCTGCGCCCATGCGGGGATTGCTGTCAGTATTCTTTACCATCTTCATTGATTAAATCCGGATGGGACAAGCAAATTGTAGCGTTTGCTTCGATCCGGCACTCTCACGATTTCCCCCAAAACTTGCCTATTTCTGCTTTTTTGTTGACGATCGGCCATAGCCGTGAAAGAATGCTTTTCATGGAAACGCAACTTCAGGAACTTCGGCGCCTGGCTGCCGGGGCAGAAAACCGGCGAACAGAAACGGGAATACCGCGCGTGGCTATGGTGCGTGGCAAGATCCCTGATCATCTGCTGGCTGCGGTTTATGATCCAATGATCAATTTGATCCTTACTGGGTCAAAGACCATGACCGTGGGGGATCAAACGCTGCGCTATGACCCCGCGACCTATTTCGTCATGTCCGTTGATCTGCCGGCTGTCGGCTCAATCCATCCGTCGGAAGCTGGAGAACCGTATTTGGCTGTCAGTCTCACACTGGAGCCGACTATCGTCGCCAATTTGCTTGCTGACCTGCCTAAACCTGCAGGTGGCGGGGGCTACAGGCCTGGGTTCTCGGTGGCGCCTGTAACATCTGAACTACTTGATGCCTGGGTTCGCATGCTACGGTTAATGGGACAGCCGGAGGACATTGCCGTACTGGCATCCGTTTACGAGCGGGAAATTCTATTTCGTACGCTCCAGGGGCCCCTGGGGTGGATGTTGCGCGATATTGCCACGCCCGATACGGCGCTATCGCGCGTCGCTGTCGTTATTCGGTGGATCAGAGAGAACCATAGCCTGCCGCTGCGGATAGAGATGTTGGCCGAGATGGCAGCATTAAGCGTCTCCGCCTTCCATCGCCACTTCAAGGCAGTGACCACGCTTAGCCCTTTGCAATATCAAAAGCATGTGCGGTTGCTGCACGCCCGCTCGCTTCTTATTGCGGGTGAAGGCAATGCGACCGCCATTGCGTTCAGGGTGGGCTATGAAAGCCCAAACCAATTCAGTCGGGAGTATTCACGCCAATTCGGATTTCCGCCATCCAAGGATAATGCGCGATTGATAAACAAAGCGAAATAAGTAAAGGTGTCCGTCCCGGTGTAAGGGCATAGTCCGTTTGATATTCTAGAATAATTGACTTGCTGCAACGACTTATTACTCCTATGTTAGGGGCTGAAGCGCTCGTTGGCATATATAAAGCGTTATGGGTGCTGCGGTCTCGAACAACTAGCACATGGTAGTACAAGATGCGTATATTCCAGTCATCCGATTGTTTTATACAGATACTACATTCGCACGCATCCCGTGTTTTTCAGCTGAGCAATAACTATAAGACTTGTAGCGAGTTAAAATGCTGTTGTGTAATCTAAATAGTAGGGTGGACACCCGAGAGTTCAAAACTCAATGACAAACAGTACGGAAAATTCAAAGCTGAATGACGGATGTGTTCAAAACTGAAT
>NZ_JBQEAU010000162.1:0-7297 GCF_052108595.1 Advenella sp. | reverse complement strand
GCAAAATCATTGCTCTCTGTAATCTCATGGCGTTCCTTGGCTATTGCAAATCGGTTCAGCGACGAGTATCGTGCAAGGACATAGTCCCTCGGTAATTAGTCCGTCAGTTTCCCTCGGCAATCACACTAGTTCAATTGAATTTACCAACCTCTCGCAACCGAAAGCTTAAATGTCGATATAGGCTAACAAATCATCATATTCATCTGGATTGGCTTTTTTCACTCTTTCCAAGGTCTTTTCTATGGAGTCTAAATGCTTTCCTGCAGACTCTAGGTAACCGTTTTGTTTCAGCTGCTTATAGACTTCTACCTGCTCTTTAAGCTGGTCTCGATCAACTTCTGACATGTCCAATTCTCCCGGTACGCCATGGCGGTTTGTAACTATCATATTGCGTAGACATGTCGACTTTATTACATGGATATTGATTGTTGCAGTTTATCTAGCCAGGGCTGGCGTTCGAACGTATCGCTTCGATACGAATTTCTGTGATGCCCATCTGAAACATAGCATTGAAGCCAATGGTCAAATGCGAGACAGCGCCGCGAAAAAACCTTGATCATCTGGGCCGGCAGCTCGCCAGCGGGCGCTACGCGATGCTCAATGACGGCATGGGGTTCAGTCTGGTGCCCATGGAATCCGGTGATCGAGGAACGCCCAGGGCAACAGATCGCAGCGACTATGTGCGGCGGCGGGGTTACTGCTGGTCGCTGCGGACACTAGGAACATCCTCTTTTATCAACTTGTAGAGACAGTAGATGAACACCCACCGCTTGGCGTTTAAGTTAGCGCTTTGGCAGAAATGCAACTTGCAGTGGCCTCGGGCCGAAACGCCAATGGTCGAATAAAGCCGCAGGCCTGCTAGACCTAAGGCGATGCTTGTTAATTCGGATTTTTATTTGAAAATCACATGTAAAGCTTTGAATTTTAAATCGGCGAATTTCTCAAAAATTGAATTAATTAGCACCTCCCTAGCCGCTTGCGTAAGCGACACAGACAATAGCCTATCATCAAGCACGCAGAAGACCTCTTGCTTTCAATTCCTAGAATAGTACAACGCGAATTCTAATAATCTACACTCTGATAATCAGCTATTTAAAGGCTGAAAAAAAGGAATTGTAGACTCCGACCAGTGCCTCTCTAGGATTTGGAGGGTATCAGTGGCCACCCTACTCATCGTCGCAATTACTTCTGGTGGCGCTGTTCGTTCAGATCCGGAGTTAAACGGAGGATGGAGATCATACTCAACGGAAAGTTGAGTGATTTGCGCCGAGTGGCCCATAAATATCTGCAATAAGCGCAATGGTCATATCCAGGCCAGTTGCTACGCGTGGCAGTCCAATACTTACCCGATTTTACCTGGCGCTCAGGTACATATTCAACGGCCTCATTGGCCACATACCCTTCAAGCCCCGATGCGTTGTTGCTTTCCGACCTTTCAGAAGACCCGCACGCGCCAGAATAAATGCACCGAATTGGCGAACTATCCCACTGAAGTTGTGGTGGAAGTCCGCGGTTCCGCCGAGGTGCGCACCGCCGACAAGAACATCGCCGCGCTGGCGGGTGATGGTCTGTACCGAACCGATCACCACTTGACGATTACCCAGGTCAGACCAAGTCCGAGCGCGGCCGCCAATACGACGCGCAGCGCTTGGGCTGCGTGGTGGTGGAACTGAAATCGCACCTGCCATCGAGCGCCAGGCGCGCAACATCGGCGCCACCTGGCTCAATCAGTAGTTGATCGGTGGAGGCAAGGGGCTGGGCGACCTGGGCGTTGGCGGCGAGGCCAAACAGGCAATGCAGCAACGCGCAGATTTCCTGGCCGAACAGGGGCTGGCCGAGCGACACGGGTAGCGCGCATCTCCTTCGTAGAAAATGCTCGGGGCGTCGGCGTTAGCCCCTATCCATCGTGTCGAAGCTTTGCAGTATCACGGTATGATAGGCCGTTCTCCATCTGCTGCGAAGAAACGATGCGCCGCAAGTCCGATGTCATAGAGGAACTGGATCGGGTCCTTTCGCGCATGGGCTGGAAGTTCTCCGGTGTGTCCCTCGGCCCGGCTGATATTTTCGATATCGCAGAATTGGCCGAAATACCCGGGGCGGCGCATGTGAATAGGGGCGCTGTGGCCTGCGAAACAGCCGCCAACGCGGCTGCGTTGATGGGCGACGAGAAAGAGTTCGAATGCGCGCATGCATTCGAACTGGCGCCGCTGGGCGCGACCTCTTGAAATGTTCTATTAGACACGGCTATCGAATTTCTTCGGCATTGGCAGGCAAGCTGCTACGACTAATTAGGCCGACGAGCATGCCCGAGGTAACGAGGCCGACACCGATCCACACCCACCATGATGGCTGCTCGCCGAGCAACCACAGACCGGAGAACGTCGTCAGGCAAGGGACCGCGGCCGTGAACAACGCGGTACGCTGCGCGCCGAGTGATGCCACGGCACGGGTGTAGAGCAGACCGGAAACAACACCTATCAGAACGCCTTGAAACAAACCCTGGAACGCAATGTCACCCCAGGGTACGTTCTTGATGTCATTTGCGGTCAGCATCAGATAAAGAGGGAGAAAACAGGCCAGCGATCCTGTCGCCACGATGGCTACAGCATGCAGCGGATCCAGCATCAGCCGCTGGCTGAGCAAGCCATATGCAGACCAACACAATGCTGCCAACAACAGTGCCGCGTCACCCAGCCATTGATGTACCGACGCGTGGTATCCACTGTCGGATGCAATGGCTAAGATGCCGACCAGGATCAGCATCAGGCCAGCCCATCCCATGGTGGACAGACGCCGTCCCAGCATCCACCACGTCAACACAAATGTGAAAAGTGGAATCGTGCCATGCAGCAACACGCCCCCATGGCTGGCCGGGGCCAAGCGGAATCCAGCGTATGCGAACAATGCGAATCCAAGCCCGCCGGTCAAGGTCAGACATGTCGCCTGTGACCAGCGCAGCGATCCCAGCCTTCGCTGGAGGATAACCGGCAAAAGGACCAGTCCGGCGACACCGAAGCGCAGCATGGCCAGATCCGGTAATGCCAGTGCGCTGGATGTGAATCCCATCCGCGAGACCACCGTGAAGCTCGCAAAGAAGAGGACAGCCACCGCAGCGCAGAAAATTCCAATCGTCCGATCGGTGGCCCATCGCCGAACGGCAAAAGCGCCAAGAAGTCTGTACACTCATCGCCCCTTTGCATGATCGCCACGCAGTGTTATCACGGCGCTTTCGATGCTGGCAACTAACTTGCCGTCTTCGCGTTGGATATCGCACCGGTAGTGGCTGATCGTCCGACCTCGATGCGCTGCCCAGGCATGAGCGCGCAGTCGAGATTGCCAGACCGGACGCAGAAACGTCGCCTTCAAGTCGATACTGGTGAAGCTCTCGCCTTCGTGCATTAGCGTGGAGTGCGCCGTGCCGATAGCGGCATCTGCCAGCTCGCACAGCAGGCCGCCATGGACGGTGCCCTGCTGGTTGCCATGCACCGTTGCGTCAGCGTCCAGTTCGATGACGGCCATGGCTTCGGCGATGGCGACGATGCGAAATTTCAGCAACTTGGAAATCGCGGTCGGATAGCTCATGTGCGTGACGTCACCATCTGCCAATGTGCCGTCCAGTTGACGTTGTAGGTACTTCAGCACCGGAAGATGGGTAGAGAATGTCGTCATGGAATCTCCTGTCCTCAGAAGTTGACGGGCTTGAATGCGTTCTGCGTTAGCGGGCGGTCGTCGATGGATCGATGCACAAAGGACGCCACCAGCCCGATGGCGATGAATCCCAACCACAGCAGATCATAGGAACGGTAGCTGTCGTAGACCCATCCTCCCAGCCAGACGCCGAGAAAGCCGCCGATCTGGTGGCCCAGGAACAAGAATCCGAACAGCGTGGTGATGTAGCGCACCTCGAAAATTTGCGCGACCACTCCATTGGTCAGTGGTACCGTCGCCCGCCAAGCCGCGCACAGCCATAGGTGCTGAAGACGTTGGCCAACGCGATGATGGCCAGCAAGGTGCCAGCCTGTCGCATGTTCAGGCCTTGCTCGAGCAGATAGGCGGGCATTTGCGTGGTGATGAAGGCGAGTAGGAAACTGCAGGCCATGAATCCCAGGTTCAGCAGCCAGAAGCCGCGATGATGGAATGCCTGGCGTATCGCCACGTTTATGGGTATCTGCGCTTCTTTTGTGCAGTCTGATGACTGCAGCTTCGTGGGGTCGCGCAGACACGCCGCCAGCGGCAGCAGCGCGAGCATCACGATACACAGCACGACCTCCGCGTCTTGCCAGTTCATTGCCGGACACGAAAAACGTTAACGCGATAATGAGCACGTTCAGGGAAAAGAGGTCATTCATTCTGATTTGTCTAAGCCGTGAAATTTATAAAAAATAATAAGCGCAATAAATCTCACTGCACAATCTGGCTTTTCCGATGCCTGACTTAGGCGCACCCTGAGGATAAGTATGATAATCTGATTTTTATCAAGCGCTTTGATCTCGTCGATTTATGACTCTTTCTCCATGTGTACGAGGCAGGGGCCATTACGGCCGCCGCCGCGAGCCATATGACGCTCACCTCCGCCAGCGAACGCATTCGCGGCATGGAGGGACACGCCCCTGCTCGTACGCGACCGGCGTGGCGTGCGTATCACGCCTGCTGGCCGGATGCTCGTGCACCATGCACGGCTTGTCCTGGCCCAAAATGATCGGATGCACGACGAACTGGGAGACTATAGCGCCAGCTTACGAGGGTACGTGCGCCTGCTTTGTAATACGTCGGCGTTCAGCGAATACCTTCCCGATATCATAAGCAACTTTCTTGCCGAGCATGTCAATTCATCAAATGGGCGGCTTACAACTCTCAATCCCTTGAGGGGCATGACGCAGTTGGACTAAAAATCTCCATTGATTGCGCGCCACTTCGCTTCCCTGAGAAAGAGCTCGACTTAGCCACTTTGCAGCTTCACATTGATCAGCTTGGACTGCATTTCCATAAAGCGTTGGCCCAGCTAATAACACCATGCCAAGCATTTCCTGTGCACCAATATGATCACCTTCACCTGCTAAGCGTAGCAGCGCCATCATCTCATCGTACTGGCCAACTGTTTGTGCCTCGAGGGCTAATTGAAATTTCTGCCCTGGCGATGTCATGTCCGCCGCAAACGCCGACATTGACAATCCATACGCTGCAGCCGCTAACAGTGTTGCAACGCAGCCTTTTCGGGTTGTTGCGATAGGACTCCTGGGTTTTCCAGTTGAGTGAATCGATTTCATGTCGGCCTCCATTCTGTTTATGCCTAGCTAATTTTGGATCTTCTGCGCGCCTATGACAAACTGGATTATCCTTAGGATGACTACGGCAAAACCTGAGTGTTAACAACAGGCTATGTTCGCAGACCTGGTTCCATGTATCTCATGTCACGTGCGCAATAATAAAATCGCTCTCCAGCATATCCTCAACCTACGCCTGATCTAGGCTCAGGAAAATTCAGCTTTTCATCTTTGTGCTGTGCTTGTTGCGCTGCTTGGAGTAGTCATCCATGAAGGTGTGGCAATACTCCTTCATGGTCGGCGCCTTGCGGGCGGCATCCTTGGCCGCGCTCGCCGGGGTTCGTGCGGTACTGGCGGATGAACACCTTGCGGCCGGCCCGGATGATCTTGCACAGGAAGCCGCGCACTACAGTATCCCGAAGTTCGACGGCCTGCGCATGGGATTTTGCTGCATCGACAGCGGACTTGCTGAGTGTGATTTTTGCCATGATTACTCGTTGGAAACCTCGGTTTGCAAGAGCCCCATGGGAGTCATGCGGCCGGAAGCCGGGTGAAGTTTCGGTAAGAACCGGCATATGGTGGACACGCCTAAGTGATTGATAAACCAGCTGTATCGAGCTTTGGCGTAGTCCAGCGAACTGCGGTAGTGGAGTCATCGTGAAACAAATAAAAGCCGATAACTCACAACGAGTATCGGCTTTTAGCGGCAGAGAAAGAAGCCCACCATCGAAGACAGCTTAAGTCACTGCAGAGGCCAGATTATGACGGGCATGAAAATTGAGCACACCCGACGTAGCGTGAATGGTAAGTTTTGGATATTAAATATCTCTGCTATTGACGAAAAAATACGCCACCGTGACGTGACGCATTTTTCAATGAATGGATAAAGCTCGCTGTGGTCAGATTGTCTGACCGCCCGATACCTCGATACGCTGTGCGGTAACCCAGCGATTATCATCACTCAGCAAGCCAGCAATCATCGGGCCGATGTCGTCGGGGACGCCGACACGACCGAGGGCAGTCATGGCTGCAAATTGTGCGTTTACATCGGCATTGTCGCGCACAAGTCCACCACCGAAATCAGTTTCGATCGCACCCGGAGCGACCGTATTCACGGTGATACCACGCGGACCCAGTTCCCGTGCCATGTAGACGCTGAGTATCTCCACTGCTGCTTTTGCTGCTGAGTAGGCTGAAAACCCGGGGTAGGATATGCGGGTCAGGCCGGACGAAAAGTTGATGATGCTTCCTCCGTCAGCCAGCAACGGCAAAAGCGTCTGGACCAGGAAAAAAACGCCTTTGACGTGAACATCGAACAGCCCGTCGAACTGAGATTCGGTAGTGTCCGCAAGCATTGCAAATTCGCCGTGCCCAGCGTTGTTGACCAGATGATCGAAGGAGTCACGGCCCCAGACTTCTGCAAGTTCGGCGCGCAGGGATTCTGCAAAGTTCGTAAAGCTCGCCGTCTGCGCCATATCAAGCTGAAGTGTGACTGCCTTGCGGCCAAGGGCGCGAATCTGTGTCACAACCTCCTGCGCCTGTTCTACATTCGTTCTGTAGGCCACGATGACATCGCCACCACGGTTGGCGATGGCGAGCGCCGTATTACGGCCGAGACCACGATTTGCTCCGGTAACAAGTGATATTTTACTCATGTGATAATCCTTTCTGTTTTTCGTTCCCGTACTGTAGAGCGATTCAGCCGGGTTTTATTGCCCATTTGTTGCTAATTTTTGCCTATTTCTCTTTTAATGGCTCGTTTCATAGCGATTAGCGCATAATATCTGTACCAATACTTGCCTGAAAGAATCCTGTGCAGGACCATCTACTCGAACTCTGCCGTCATTATGCCGATGCTCATGCTGACCAATGCGGGATAGCAGCCACGCCCGTTCGTGGATTGACAATCGTGAGAGCCCTGTACCCTGGAGAGTTGCAGGCGGCAGTATCCAAGCCTTTGGTTGCGATGCTGCTGCAGGGACGCAAGCGTGTCACTACAAGTATTGCGAGTTACGACTATGGTCCGGGTGAGT
>NZ_JBQEAU010000161.1:0-7370 GCF_052108595.1 Advenella sp. | reverse complement strand
ACCTGGGGGTTGTCGGCAAGGATCTTGTTGCGCAGTGCGGGATCCTCGCAGACCGCACCGAAGATATTGAGCAACAGGCCATCATCAGGCACCTCGCCTGTGACATTGGGGTGCGGCCAGTCGCTGCCCCATAGGGTACGATCGGGCATGGCGTCAATAATGGCTTTCATGAATGCATGGCCTGCCGTATAAGGCGCGGCGCCGCCGGCCAGCCGATCCACGCCGGAAATCTTGACCCAGGCCTGCCGGCAGTGACGCAGTTGCAGCAGCGCTTCAAAGGCTTCGCTATGTAAGCCTTTATTCGTGTCTATTCGTCCCATATGATCAATCACAAAGGGGACGGGTAGATTTTTAAGGTCCGGCAGCAGGCGCAACAGTGAAATCTCATCGGCGTGAATACAGATATGCCAGCCCAAGTCGGCAATTTTGCCGGCCATAGCCGTCACGTCGTCGATTGTTGCGCCAGCCAGATGGGCAACGAAATTGAAACGCACGCCTCGAATGCCGGCCTGGTCCAGTTGCAGCAACTGATTCCGGCTTACGTGTGCCGGCAGTAGCGCCACCCCGCGGTATTGACCCCGGCTTCGTCCTATGGCATCTGTGATCGCTGTCATATCGTAACCATGGCAGTTGGGCTGGACCAATACGGCGCGGCGCAGACCCAGATTGGCCTGTTTGGTATTCAGATCGTCAAGGCCTGCATCGGGTGGCGTATAGGAGCGATTGGCGTCAAAAGGAAAGCGCTCGGCCGGGCCGAAGATATGACAATGGCTGTCGCAGGCATTGACGGGAACATCGAAGGTGATCTTTTCGGTGTGCTTTTTTGCCGGCGCACAGTCAAACATGGGTCGCGTTCCTTGGTGATATTCAAAGGCGGTATTTCAGAGGTGGTATTTCAAACGGCATATTAGCTCGCTTATTGCTCATGTTAGTAGGCTGTGGCAGCAAGCGCAATGGGCCGGTTTTGAATTCTGTTATGCATAAAACGTATACACAGGCAGCCAGGGGCGATTGCGCAAGCTGCGGCATATGGAAATGTCGCTGTCGGATTCTGCGAATTGCACCGGTTTCCGCTGCACGGCACACTATCTGCCTCATCAATCAATCGGAGGACAGGTATGCAGGAACGTTTAAAAGCGCAACGCGGGCAGGGCATGACTGAGTACATTATTGTTGTTGCCCTGGTGGCTATTTCTGCTATTGCAGTGTTTCAGCTGTTCGGTCAAACGCTGCGTTCGCAGACCGCAGCCATTGCCAGGGAACTGGCCGGCGAAGACGGCTCAGCCGAATCCCAGGCCGCCCGCAGCGCGGCTGAACGGGCAGCAGGGCAAACTGCAGCCAAATCGCTCAAAAGCTTTACGGGCAATGCAGACGCTGTCGGTGGCGGCTCAACAGGGCAGTAATTGCATTTGTCATGAACGAGCTGTACTTGAAACATCGCCAGAACATGCGGCTTGACACTCAACGAGGTCAGGCGCTGGTGCTGGGTCTTTTTCTGGTCATGCTGCTGGCCGTGGCACTTATCTATCAGTTCGGTGTCGGGCAGGTAGTCGGGCGTAAGGCGCGACTGATGCACGCGGTAGACGCGGCGGCCTATTCAGGTGCGTTAGTACAGGCCCGGGCGCTGAATATGCAGGCGTATATCAATCTTACCCAGACGGCGCACCAGGTGGCGATGGCGCATCTGGTGACACTCGGCTCCTGGGGTCTGTTTGCGGCAACACAGGGCCAGCAGCTGGCAACGTTCAATCCGCCTGCCCATGTGATCGGCATGATGTTCGGTGCGCAGCACCTGGCAGGGTACACCGCCTCTGCCCGTGCTTTGGCGTTACGAGACATGGCCCGCACAGGGGGCGAACTGCCACGTCTTTTTGCAGAACATGACCGGATCGTCCGGCATGTGCTGCAGGCGGCCTCTGAAGCAGTCCATCAAAGCATGCAAAGCGCCAGGGATCGGGCGATCACGCAGGTGCTTGAGCAGAATTTTCCAAAAAGTGCTGTCACGCAGAAAGCGCTGTTCACACAGGGCGGACCGGTTCGTCAGCCAGCAACGGTCGTGCCCGTCAGCTATCCGGCGGACCAATCTGCGCCGTTGTCATGGGTTGCCCGCAATCACCTTGAAAAGCCCTACACCACGCGCTACAGGCCAGCCGCAGGCTATCGACGGTTTCTTGAAGACGTGGTCGCGCTTTATGATTTTCTGGATGTTCGTGACCATGTGCAGCGCAATAGCTGGATGGTGCAGTATCAATGTCCGCAACTGCGCCACGAACTGCGGCGGCGTGGTCGAACAGTGCTCGACAGCAGCGGTAACTGGCAATCAACAGATACCCAGTCCTATCATGCGCTCAGAAGCAATCAGTATATTGGCTGCTACTACCGGGAATATCCCATGGGATGGGGCTGGATCCCCGGCCGCGCGAATCTGCCTGGCACTGATATGCCTTACTCAGAAAACGCACCCGATAACTTTGGCGATATTGATTTTTGGCGCTGGGTTACTCGGGCCACAAGCTGGGATATTTTTTCCGGCAGCGCCAATCCGCTGGCAAACTCACGGGCCGTCGTCGGAAAACCTCAATGGGAGGGGGGCGGCCTGGTTCCTTTTTACGATGTGCGTGACGCTTATCGCCGTCGCCCATTGGGGTTCACGATCACCGTCAGGCAGCATTTTGCCGATCAGCCCGCGCTTGTTGTATCTGCGTCGGCAGAGACATTCTTTGAACCAGCCAGCGAAAACAGGAAGTATCGCAACGAACAGCCGGGGATGTGGCATCCCTTTTGGCAGGCGCATCTTGTTCCAAATCCGGTCAAAAAGGGAAATTGATATGAAATACCAGCATGGACAGGCACTCACCGAAGGCTTGATTGTGCTTTTATGCGTGCTTACTTTTTTTGCTGCTGCCACCTGGCTGGGGCGACTGCAAGATATGGCGTTGTATGAGCAACATGCCAGCCGTTTTGGTGCGTTTGAGCTTGCCAGAGCAGGCAATATCGACAACGCCAAATTGTCGCCCCGGTTTTTCCAGGGGCGGCATGCGGGCTGGCGCAACCGACAGGGTAATGCGCTGGTGGTCGATGACAGAATACAGGTTACGTACAACAGGCAGGCCCGCCTTGATCCTCAAAGCCAGCCTGGCGCAGTTGACAGGAACGCGACCATTTTACGCGAGGAGTGGGAACTGAAGGACAGCGGCATCGCCAATGTGTCACTGCGCATTCGTCCGCGAGCGACTACGCCATCCGAAAAAACGCTAACGCGTACTGAACGGGTAGGGTGGGCATTGGATTTTATCGACAGTCTTGCAGTGTCGCTGCGCAGGCATACCGCAATTCTGGTTGATGCCGGGCACGCCATCAATGCACAGTCGGCACACGAGCGCGCGGCCGCTTCCAATACTGCATGGCAGCAGATCGCGCGCGCGTCATATGCGGCAGGGAAAAAAATGGCAGCCGCTGCCATGCCCGTTGATACACCCTGGGGGCGAGCGGCGCCCGTTTTTGACTGGTTCATGCCCTGGGCCGGCAAAAAACCTTAAGTCCCTGTTGTTACTTGAATCATTTTCTGGACCATTGTATGCAGGTTTTATTCGTCAAAATCGTCTTTGTATTTACATCGTTGCTGTGGCATGGCGATGTGGTTGCAGCGAGTGCTGCAAAAAATGCTCCCGTTGCATTGCTGCGTAATGTATGTCGGGAACTGAAGCTGTGCACCAAGGTGACGCCGGTATCAGTTCAGGTGTTTGGTATGCCTTCCGCGTTTATGGTGCTCAATCTTCAGGAACCGCCAGGACAACTTATGCAGCGATTGCATGGCCGGTCTTCACCGTTTTCGCAGTTCACCCGAGTCGGGAACCAGATTTTCTATAGTGGCTTGCTTGGCCAGACGAGTCTGCAGTTGGTGGTAGACGTGCTCAATACAGATACCACCCATGCACTATTGAGTGCGACGACGCTGGCGCCTGCCGGTACCGATCCGAATCCAGCAATAGACCCACTGCGCTTGCCAGGCCGTCGCATGCTCCAGCTGGTGCCCGATGGCGCCCGGCTGCTAATGGATATCTGCTATGCCGATCGCGAGCGCACCTGCCATCAAGTTTATTCTTATGCGCATCTGAGTACCGAACAGCTTGACAATGCGTTGAAGACGACGCTTATTGCTGCCAACTGGCAAGCCCAAAGCATAGCGGCAGGTCTTGCTACCTGGATTCGTCACGGTCGAACGTTTCAATATTTCCTGGCCAACGTCAACGGCAATACAACGCTTTATCTGATGGCGCCTGCAATCTTGTGGTAGGGCGGGAGGAAAAAATGCGAATCTTCAGATTAAGCCGCAACGCCTTGCTATTGCTTGCGGCCATTGCGGCAGGTCTGGCGGCGGCCTGGTTTGCGCGGCGCTATATACAGGATCATATCCGGGCGCTGGACGAGCAGGCCAAAGTGCGAACGGTCAGCCGGATCGTCGCCGATTTTGATCTGCCCGAAGGATTGCGACTGGAGCGTTTGCATCTGGCGGTCATGCAGGTCCCGGCCAGTTGGGTTCCCAGCGGCAGCATTGCACCCGAAGACGTGCAAAGCATCGAAGGCAAGGTAGTGACAACTGCAGTGCGCAAAGGGGATATATTGTTGCGCGCCAATCTGGCGTCCCAGCGTCACGAAGCATTCTCACAGAAAGTGCGAAGCGGCAGGCGCGCCATTACCATGCCGGTGGATGCCATCAATTCGGTCTCGGGCATGCTGGTGCCGGGCGATCTGATCGATCTTTACGTGTCGTTCGAATATCGCCGCAAAAGGATTACGGCACCACTATTGCAGGGTGTATTGGTGCTGGCCACCGGTAGCGACAGCCAACCGTCTGGCGTTGGGGACGAATCGGTTCAAGGCACAGCATTTTCAACGGTCACGTTGGACACGGCACCGGAAGAAGCAGCCAGACTGGTGGCGGCGCGGCAGGCCGGCACCATTACGGCCTTGCTGCGACATCCGAGTGATGTCAAGGCAAGCAACAAGGGCGTGCAGGGGGATCTGGCGACGCTGCTGGGAATTGCAAAACCGATATCGGTTACACGGGCCAGAGCTGCAGTCATTTATGGCAACCAGCCGCAACACAGGTTACCAGCGCTGCTCTCCGATCCCAGGCCGAGCATGCCCGAGTTGTCCAGAGGGCTTATTGAACTGCCCGAGACAGAGGACATCGTGAGCGCATGGATCAACTCGCTTCCAGGTGTCAGAACATCAGGCAGCGCCTCGCCAGTTGAACCCATCGCTGCCAACGAAGGCATGTCTGTTGCTGCCGATGACGTTCGTGATATAGGAGCAACCCAGGTTCAGACACCAGACGTACCCAGGGATTAGCAGGAAGCGCTATGAAATTTATTTATGCATTTTCATTTTTTGTTGCACTGGAAATGGGCGCCATGGTGCCGTCTTGCGCAAACGAGCAACCCCGCTCGCAGATCACATTGCAGGTTGGTGACGTCAAAGTATTGCCGTTTGTCGATCTGGCCCGTGTGGCCGTGGGCGACGGAAAAATTGTCAACGCGGTCACCGACGGTGAAAACGAGCTGGTGCTGTTTGCCCGGGAGCCGGGGCAAACCGTGCTGAACATCTGGGACAAAACACATCGAAGTCAGCAGTTTCACGTATTGGTCCGCGCTGTCGGGGAACAAAAGCTGCAACATGAAATACGGCGTATGCTCAGTACGATAGGGCGGATTAAAACCACGCAGGTTGGCGACAAGATCATTGTCGAAGGAGACAATCTGAGCGATGCGGATCGTGAGCGCCTGCTGGTGCTTGTCAGGCATTTCCCACAAATTGTGGATATGACCAGCCAGATCGGCTGGGACCAGATGGTACTGCTCGATGTACAGATTCTGGAGCTGCCCCGCAATGTATTGCAGGAGCTCGGTGTTAAATGGGGCACGCATGCTGGTGGGTTTTCCATGGGAGCCGTCTGGGACACCGGGTCCTCGCGTCTGTCGAGCAGGCCGGGCGACAGTGTGCTGGACATTCCGTTCAGGGCCATCTCGCCTGCCGGCTATTTTGGTCTGAATGCGCTGCTGTCCGCATCACTGCAGGCTTTGGCCCAGGAAGGACAGGCAGTTATATTGGCCCAGCCACAATTGATGGCACGTAGCGGTGCGACGGCAGAGTTTCTGGCCGGCGGCGAGGTCCCTTATGTGACGACCGACAAGAACGGACAGAATCAGACCGTATTCAAGCCTTACGGTGTGAGTCTGCATATTACGCCGCGCATCCAGAAAAATGGTAACGTGAGATCAAAAATAGAAGTTGAGGTCAGCTCGGTCGATGCCTCCATGGCGCTCAACGGCGGGCCTGCGCTTAAAACGCGCCGCACCTCGACAGAGTTCAATGTACAGTCCGGCCAGACGCTTGTGCTGGCTGGTTTTGTCTCCCGCGATCAGTTTCGTAATGCCGACAAGTTGCCCGGCATGGGCGACCTGCCTATTCTCGGCGCGTTGTTTCGATCAAACAGGTTTCAGCGCAATGAAACTGAACTGGCCATATTTGTACGACCCGTTGTGGTCTCCGCAGATAACCGCGATCTGCAAAAACGCGCAGCCCGTTCCCGCGCCATCATTGACGAGACGTTCAAGAACGCGCCGATACTGAATACGCCAGTGGCAGCGGGCAGACCCGAGGAATCGCAGGCGGTGCCAGCATCGGTCAAACGCCATTATCCCATCTGGATCCCCGCAGGGCAGCGGTGGCAGTATTCGCGTAAGTTGCCGCCTGCGGACCGCGCCGGTCGTTTGACGGGGGAGCGTACCGGCGGCGTTCGACGCCAGCGCCATGTGCCGATACGGGTGCGCCACTCTCGATGGAAGCCCATTCTGCGACTGCAGTTATCCGATATAGATCAAACTTTTTGAAGGTGGGACAGTGATTGTGATTGACATGCACTTTGAAGATGGAACATTTCAGAGTCGCCAATATGCGTTGCCGGCCATAGTGGGAAGGCAAAAAGATTGCCAGATTTGCGTGCGCAGCTGGCGCGTGGCCCGGCAACATGCCCGTCTGGTTCGTCGGCAGGCCGGGATCTTTGTTGAAGATATGGGGACACTTGCCGGTACGATTGTCAATGGCATACGTATTACCGAGTACGGGCCGTTGTCTGCCGCCGACGAAATACTGATCGGCCCGTGTCGCATGCTCATACGTGATGTGTTCATTGCAGATTCGGCGTACACGCGCGGCAGCGCCTCTGTCGAGTACGCACACGGGCACGGTCGGTCCCGCAGCGCCCTGGTACAACAGCAGTCACAACATCAGGGGAACCAGAGGCGATCTGATCTGCCAACAGACGATTCGCTCCATAAACCTGCTCAACATTCAGTTGATACACC
>NZ_JBQEAU010000160.1:0-7388 GCF_052108595.1 Advenella sp. | reverse complement strand
CTGCGTGTATACGGTGTGGGCCATTCAATGGCCAGACATTTACAAAGCATGGGCATGCTTGGGAAACTCTACCGTGATTTTGTGAATGACAGTATAGACGAGCACGATTTTTATGTTAATGCACGAGCCAGAAGGTATATAGACCAGTATTACAAACGGCAATTGGCTACGTTCAATAGACGGCTGACGCCAGCCAGAAAAGAAATAATAGACAAACACTATACTGCGATAAAGCGGAAACGATTATTGGAGTCATTGGGTATCGTTGATGTAAATAACTCTCCCCTGGCAGAATTGACGATGCAATCTACAATTAGCCAGGAAGATCGTGGCTTAAGCGGAGCCTGTAATGACGCATTACTGCGAATCGGTTCGCTAAACAAGGATCTTAATTTTGAAACATCGTGGGAACGAGGCTTGGAGTTTATAAAAAAGGGGGGCTTCAAGTACTATAAGAAGGTGCATCTAGTTAAAGTACTCAATGCAGAAAAAATTGTACTTAATGGCACTTTCGATGCTAAGCGCCCATCCAATGGTTTCATCTTGGGCTTTTTGTCATCATTGCACCAAAATCTTGGGACCGTTCTGGTATCAAAAGGATTCACCCTGAAGAACATTGACGGTCTGCCAGCAGAGCAAATAAAACGGATTAACGATTTACGACTGTCCATCAGACAATAAGGCCAAGTTCGACCTTATGTGGCTATCTTTTCTATATAGATGGCCACCTGCAGGCCCATGGGGTCTTACACAAATTTCATTGGGTAAGACAAAGACCAGGAAACAACCCGGCCCCGGTCGTGATCCGCGAACGAAACCACACCTGGAATATGCCTCCCCTCATTCAACAAGTGCCACCAACCCAAGCACCCATTGAACTTTTGCTGCTCGCCGACCCATCCGAGCAGAAAATTCGCTCTTATCTTCTCCAATCGGAATGCTTTGTCGCTTCCCGCGACGGGATGGTGATCGGTGCATGCCTGGTACAGCCGCTGGGCGCCACATCCTGCGAAATCATGAGCATCGCCGTGCATCCGGATCACCAGAAAACAGGCACAGGCACTTTGCTGCTTAAGTGGATCATCGATTTTTATCGCCGATCTGGTGCGCTACAATTGGAGGTAGGAACCGGATCATTCGGCTACCAGCTCGCCTTTTACCAAAAACAGGGTTTTCGGGTAACCGGCATTGAACGGAATTTTTTCATCGACAATTACGACGAACCGATCGTCGAAGACGGCATCCAGCTGCATGACATGCTGCGCCTGACGCGCAGCCTGGACCAGGATAATGACCAGGCGACGACCATCTCCTGATCCCAGGGCCAACTCACCATTTCACCGCGTTGAACGCTAATGGTTGCCGTATCTGCTGTATAGTGAACGATTAAGCTGGGAGACAGCGATGGCATTTGAAAAATGGGCTGTACGTAAAGGCGATGCATTAGGCGTGGTCTACGAAGCTTACCGGGTGGGCAAACAGCTATCACTTGTGAAATACTACATGAATAGCCACCGGGACGGGTTCGTTCTGGTCAAGGAAAACGCGTACGAAAAATTCGGACCAGAGCGTCTGGATGCGCTGTTTGACGAGTGCTGGAACAGCCCGAATGATTTCTATCAAATTGATGAAGACGGCGTGACCAAGGTCGGCAGACGAGCACCCTACTTCGGTTGACGGACTGTATTCCGCTCCGTGTCCGACACCTGCCCCTGCTCGATCGGAAACACAATTGTGATTCTGAGCCCCGGCCGGCAGTCCTCAAACATCAGGGTTCCTTCATGCATGGCCACAATGGCCATGACGCTTTTGAGCCCGAGCCCAAAGCCTGTCGCATTGGGATCCAGTTGATAGAAGTGTTTGCCCACATTGCCATATTCGCTGGCAGGAATGCCCGGGCCGTCATCTTCTATCCGAATCGATAACTGCCCCTGCTCCCCATGTAAACTCACCCAGACATGCTCGCGAGTGTATTTCAATGCATTGTCCACAAGATTGGCCAGCATGCTGGCCAGCAAGTCTGCGTCGCCATGGATCTGACAGTCACCACGAATATTCAATGACAGCTGGTGACGCCGGTCTTCGGCGAAGGCGCTGTAAAGGTCAATGACATCGTCCGCGATCGCCGAAAAATCACATATGCGAAAGCGTTGCCGATACACACCGGCTTCGATTTCGGAGATCTGCAGTAGCTTTTCAAAAAGCTGATTCAGATTTTCAATTTCTTGAACGGCGAAATGCGTGGCCTGCAGCACCTCTTGCGCAGAATGACCGGGCCGCTGCACCGTACGCAGCCTGCTGATAATGCGGGTCAGCGGCGTGCGCAAATTATGCGCGATCGTATCGGACACATGACGAACGCCTTTCATGAGCGCCTCTATACGGTCCAGCATCGAATTGATTTCGTGGCTCAGGTGATAAAACTCATCGTGTATTTCGGACAGGGGTATTCGCGATGACAGTTGACCACTGCTGATTTGCGTAGCTGTCTTGTGAATGCTGCTAACCCTGAAATCGAGCTCGCGCCTGAAGATGAACGTACCCACGATCACCAGCATCAGCGCAACAAACAGCGTGACCAGACACGCCTGCCCGATCAGTCCGATGGTTCTGTTGATCTCGGCCAGATCCACACCAACGACCAGCGTGCTGCCATCATCCAGCATCGATATCCTGAACCTGCCGCTAAGCGCGACCCCATTGTTGCTCACATCAGCTTCTGCGATCTCCGACAGCCGCGAGACCGGAGCAGCATCCAGGTTGCCAATCACCTTTTCACCCGTCTGATTGAGCAAAAGATACAATCCCTGGTCCGAATCCACATTATCCGACAGGGTAAAGGCAAGTGAGCGGATCAACCGCTCTGAGCCACCCGTTTCGAATTCGGTCACCAGTCGATGGGTCGCCGAAGCGATCTGACGCTGCAATTGGGAATGCAACGCACCTACCACCTGTAAATAAATAAATGCCATCAGGACCAGGATGGAAAAAATGGCCAGCATTCCGTAATTGAATGTCAGTCGAAAAGAAATCGAATTCCATGTCCGGTCCAGAAAACGGACAAATTGACGAATCATGACGGCGCGGTATCCTGTCCTGTCGCCTGCCCCTGGTCCGACAGCACATAGCCCTCGCCCCAGACCGTGTGAATGAGCTGGGTTTGAAAACCGGTGTCGATCTTGCGTCGCAGGCGACTGATCTGAACATCAATCACATTCGATTGCGGGTCAAAACGATAGTCCCACACAGATTCAAGTAGCATGGTGCGGGTCACGACATTGCCTGCGTTTTGCATCATATGCACAAGCAGACGATATTCCCGGGGCTGCAGGTTGATGAGCTTGCCGCTTCGTTCCACCTTGCGGCTGATCAGATCCAGCTTGAGATCGCCAACCCGCAACTGCTTGACGCTATCGTCGCTGCCGGCCCGCCGGATGAGCGCTTCGATCCGGGCGATCAGCTCAGAAAAGGCAAATGGCTTGGTAAGGTAATCATCGCCGCCGGATTTCAGGCCACGGACGCGCTCGTCCACGCCCGACAAGGCGCTAAGCACCAGTACTGGCGTCTTGTTGCCCAGCGCACGCAGCGTGGAAAGAATGGACAGGCCATCAATATTGCCGGGCAGCATCCGGTCCAGGATGATAATGTCCCATTGCTGTTCGCAAGCGCGTCGCATGCCGTCTGCGCCGTTGCCGCAGACCACCGCATCGTGTCGCAACTCGTTCAGGCCATTGGCAATATACCGTGCGTTTTCATAATCATCCTCAATGACCAAGCAGTGCCACATGAGCGTCCCCCCGTTCCTATGCTTTTTGCCGGCGTTGTGCCGCCATCTGAGCATCATACAATTTCATGCCAGCGCGCGTACCGTACCGACCCGAATTCCAATATACATTTTTATTCAAATGCAATCATGACAAAACGGTAATGTTTTCGTCATCCATTGCAAGACTTTTGTCTCTATACAATCTTCTGTCTATACACCTGCAATTTTAGTGGAGACTTAAAAGGTAGATTATGCAGATAAAAAATCAACAGGACTTCTGGTCCGGCCTGATGTTCGTGGCCGTCGGCCTGGGCTTCGTCATATTTTCCCAAGTCTATGACATGGGCACACCAAGCCGCATGGGTCCGGGCTATTTCCCTTTCTGGCTGGCCATCTGTATGGCCCTGCTTGGCGCGATTGTCACGGTCAACGCCCTGCGCGGCGAACCGGCCGAGGACAGCGCCGTCGGCCATTTTGACTGGGACATTCTATTTTTGATTATTGGCAGTATCTGCCTGTACGGCATTATGCTGGATCACCTGGGGTTGTACATCGCCACGCCGCTGCTGATCATTTTCTGCAGCCTGGCCAGTCATGAGTTCAGCCTGCTGATCGCAGTGGGCAACGCCATCTTTCTGACGGTGTTCGCCTGGCTGGCCTTCGTCAAAGGCCTGGGTCTGATATTCCCACTTTGGCCTGAACCGATAGCCGAATGGAGCACATTGGCCCAGATCACCATCCCGCTGGGTGTCGTGATTGCAGTCGTCATGCTGGTACGTCGGATCAAAGGAAAATAATCATGCTGGACTTATTACAACATCTGGCCCTGGGGTTCTCGGTAGCCTTTACGCCTGAAAATCTTGCCTATGCCCTGCTCGGGTGCATTCTAGGCACACTGATCGGCGTATTGCCCGGTATCGGCCCTGTCCCTACCATTGCCATGCTGCTGCCTTTAACCTACATTCTGCCTCCCACCGCGGGCCTGATCATGCTTGCCGGCATCTATTACGGTGCCCAATATGGCGGCTCGACAACGGCGATTCTGGTTGCCCTGCCGGGGGAGACCTCGGCGGTGGTTACCGTGCTGGACGGACACCAAATGGCCAAGAATGGTCGGGCCGGCGCTGCACTGGCAATCGCTGCGATGGGCTCGTTCTTCGCCGGCTGTTTTGCCACCTTGCTACTGGCAGCCTTTGCGCCGCCACTGGCCGAGGTTGCCTTCAAATTCGGGCCCGCCGAGTATTTCTCTCTGATGGTGCTGGGTCTGGTCGGCGCCGTGGTCCTGGCTTCCGGCTCCCTGCCAAAAGCGATCTGCATGATTCTACTGGGTCTGCTACTGGGCATGGTCGGGACCGACGTGAACTCAGGCGTTGCCCGCTTTGACTTTGGCATTCCCGAACTGCAGGACGGTATTGACTTTGCCGTGGTTGCCATGGGTGTTTTCGGTCTGGCTGAAATCATGAACAATCTGGCGCAAAAAGAAAACCGGGTTGATATTACAGACAAGATTGGCGCGCTGTATCCGAACCGTCAGGAACTGCGTGAAGCCGCACCGGCGTGTATCCGCGGCACCCTGCTTGGATCCGCACTGGGTATTCTGCCCGGCGGCGGCGCCGTATTATCTTCCTTTGCTTCTTACACGCTGGAAAAGAAAATCTCCAAGCAGCCGCATCGCTTTGGCAAAGGCCATCCTGCCGGACTGGCGGGGCCCGAGTCGGCCAATAACGCCGCTGCGCAGACTTCCTTCATCCCATTGCTGACGCTGGGCATTCCTGGCAATGCCGTGATGGCATTGATGGTGGGTGCAATGACCATTCACAACATTCAGCCGGGACCACAGGTCATGTCCAGCCACCCGGAACTGTTCTGGGGTCTGATTGCTTCCATGTGGATCGGCAACCTGATGTTGGTGATCCTGAACCTGCCGCTCATCGGCCTGTGGGTCAAGCTGCTTAAAGTTCCCTACCGTGTCCTGTTCCCGGCCATTGTTCTGTTCTGCACCATCGGTGTGTACTCGCTGAACTACAACGTGTTTGATATTTACATCATGGCCATTTTTGGTGTGATCGGCTATCTCTGGAGCAAACTCAAATGTGAAGGTGCCCCACTGCTGCTTGGATTGGTGCTGGGTCCGATGATGGAAGAAAATTTCCGTCGCGCCCTGCTGTTGTCCCGCGGTGAATTCAGCACTTTCGTCACTCGCCCACTGTCCATGTCACTGCTTATCCTGGCCGCTGCGCTTGTGGTGCTGGTCGCGCTGCCCTCGATTCGCAAGAAACGCGAAGAGACGTTCGTCGAAGAAGAATAAGCTGCAGTCCCGGGATGGCCGCGCCTTGTGGTTCGCCTGGCTGCAGTCAACAACCGCCCTGTGCCGCTACCGGTACGGGGCTTTTTTTTTATGGTCGAGGGTCGCAGGGTATACTTTGCAGGGCAGCCCCCTATTGGTCTTTCTCCGATTTTCACAGGAATTCCCTTATGACTATGCTAAGTGAAGTATTTCAGATGCAGCAGACGTTCGGCGAGGCCTTTTTGCGCAGTACGGCCATCTACTGGGGTATTTATCTGCTGTTCCGGTTCGGTGGGCGGCGCAACATCGGCTCATTGGGTTTTGCCGACATCGTCGTTGTGATGCTAGTGTCGGAAGCCGTCGGCAATGGGCTGTCGGGATCTTCTGATACCATCACGGATGGCCTGACCGTGGCAGCCGGCATCGTTCTATGGTCATTTCTGGTTGACCGTCTGGGATATTTCTTTCCAGCGGTAAGCCATGTGCTTTCGCCCGATCAGCTGCTACTCGTGAAGGACGGAATCTTGCAATTGAAAAATATGCGCCGCGAATATGTTACCCGCGCCGAATTACTGGAGCAATTGCGCATCAACGGAGTCGATGACCTGGCGCAGGTCAGGCGCGCCTTTCTGGAAACCAATGGCGAAATCAGCGTCATCAAGGCGGGCAAGCATAACGACGCCGGCGGTGCAGGCAACGCCGGCACGCCATCCAGAGACGGTCAGCACGCCAGGGGTCCGGCCACCCGAACCAGGGGCGATATCGGCCAATAGCCGGCAAAACCAACCACAGTACGCTCAAACCCGTTTTGACCGGATGTCATCAATTCGAAACACAAGCGGCAAAAAAGCGGCTAATATGACGCCCATCGCGTTTTTTCAGGGCAATTCTGGCGCGCGCATCCCGCTTTTTTACGTTGCCCGATCGCAACACCCCTTTCGTTTTCCTGCAGATACGGATCAGCTTTGGCCGCGCGCGTCAGAACTGGGTACGCGTGGTGCTGCTGTCCACGGTTCTGCGGGATCACATGCATTTTGGAATGATGTCATGACTTTGCAGCATTTATTTGCGGCTATCGCCCGCGGCAATCTCGTTCGCCAGATCATCATCGGCCTGGTTCTTGGTATTTTGTTTGGCGTATTTTTTCCACAGGCAGCCCAATCGAGCCAGATTATCGGCACCTTCTTTACCGGCGCCCTTAAGGCGGTCGCACCGGTGCTGGTCTTTGTACTGGTCATGGCTGCGATTGCCCAGCATCGCAGTGGCACTGAAGTCTATATCAAGCCGATTTTATTACTCTATGTACTGGGTACGTTTGCGGCGGCATTGGTTGCC
>NZ_JBQEAU010000159.1:0-7498 GCF_052108595.1 Advenella sp. | reverse complement strand
CTTGAGCTCTTTAAACGACTTAAGTATTTGATTTTACTATATTTTTTGTGGTCGGGACAGTAAGATTCGAACTTACGACCCTCTGGTCCCAAACCAGATGCGCTACCAGGCTGCGCTATGCCCCGACGTGTTCACTAAATCAGCGAAGAAAAGGATATTAACATAGATCTCGATTTAATGACAAGTAGGTGTGCCTAAAAATCTACACATTCAACACTTAGCGCTGCTGTTTGTTGCGCATTTGCTCCAGTCTGCGGCTGGCGCCTTCCATGCCGCGCTGAGTCTGGCGGTATGAAGACCGGCTTGGTCTGTCGTGGTCTCGCCGGTTATTCCAGTTGCTACGATCATGATCCCGACGGTCGCGCCAATCGTTTCTGTCGCGATGGCGTGCCGCGTCACGGCGTGCTTCCTGGCGACGCTCCCAATCGCGACGGTCGCTGCGCCTGTAATCTACATTTCGGTAGCCACTGCGATAACCACTGCGATAGCCGCTTCCATAGTAACTGGAGCCCCCGCCGTACCCGTCATAACGGTCAGAATAACGCCCGTAACCGTCGCCAGCGTAGCCGGCGCAGCCGCTTAGGGCACCCAGTGCTACCAAAAATATGACCAATATTTTTCTCATATCGACCTCCTGATTTGAAATTCTTGTTTCTATTGCTATACAAAAGCATATATCCCATTTACCCACATGTAAACGAGATACCGTTACGCTGATTATCGTTCTTATTGTGTGTCCAATGTGTTTCTGAAATACGACAGATACAAGGTAAGAATCGCAGTCTGTTACAAAGGATGTTGTGTTTATGTAAGCTGTTGACAATAAGCAAGGGCGACTTGTCATTGATCGAAATGCCTGCAGGCCACCAAATATGGGGATCCCACTGGGGAGCTATTTAACGCAGATCTGTCACCGCTGGCGCGTTTTTGCCGGGACGCTTGCTTCAGCCGACAGCATATAGGCAGCGCATTTTACCGTTGCTTGTTGTGGAAAGCGGCCGTGTGGGGACGTGTTATGGCTGTAAATGAATACGATGAATACATCGATTAACCAGAGTAGGGTGTTATAAGTGTTATAAAGTGGCGCGATGACGTTACTGAGGCCTGTGCTCCAAAGCGTGGCGAGTGGGGTGTAGGTGTCGCATTGATGTCACGAATAAGTGTTGCACTAACTGGTTTGTGAGATTTTTCCGGTGAGTGTGTAGACGTTGGTAAATCAGATGTGCTATATTCTCGTTTCTCCAGTTCACGCACTCGTGGTGAAATAGGTAGACACAAGAGACTTAAAATCTCTCGGGCATTGCGCCCGTGCCGGTTCGATTCCGGCCGAGTGCACCAGAGATGGGTCTCGCATCAACAGGAAGCTTGGCAGAGCGGTTGAATGCACCGGTCTTGAAAACCGGCGAAGGGTTAAACCTTCCGTGAGTTCGAATCTCACAGCTTCCGCCAAAATTCATATGCTCAAGCTGGGCATAGTAAAAAAACCCCGTTAATTCATTGAGTTACGGGGTTTTTTATTGTCTTGCGTTTGAGCGGCTATGGTTTTACTGGCCAATCGATCTTTAAATGCGAGCAGTTGGATTGCCTCAGTGGATATCTGTGCCAAGTCGATTTTCCCCTCGCTAACTGGGTAACGGGTCAAGATGCCGTTAATGACTTAGAATAATACGTTAATAACCAGAAATAATAACCAGCGCTGTTAGTCGGGTCATTTTGGTGATGCCTTGGCGTTTCGCAGTAAGGTAAGGATCTGGTCCAATTATCCAATTTCACAACCGAATACGATTGACATGAAACAGAACAACGCCACCATCGATGATTCTTCCTTGATACTCCCTGAACACGTTCAGCGAGGGAATATCTGGCGTTTGTCCACAGCGCAGGCGCTGGCGGGCGCTAACTCTGTCGTGGTTTATGCCACCGGGGCCATTGTGGGTGAGAATCTGGCTCCGACGCCGATGCTGGCGACGTTGCCCATTTCCATCTTTGTGGTGGGCATGGCTGCATGTATTCTGCCGGTGGGCAAAATTGCCCAGCGTCATGGTCGGCGAGCTGCCTTTCTGGTGGGGACCGGTGCTGGTGTCTTGACTGGCCTGCTGGCTATGGTTGCTGTGATCCAGAGTTGGTTCTGGCTGTTTTGTCTGGCCACCTTCTTTGGTGGCGGCTATGCCGCGGTGGTGTTGACGTTTCGTTTTGCCGCGGCAGACGGGGTGGAAAAGGCCCGACGTGCGCGGGCCCTGTCCCTTGTCATGGCTGGTGGGGTTGTGGCTGGGGTCATCGGTCCGCAATTGGTGACCTGGACCATGGATATGTGGGGCCCGTATAAGTTTGCCGCGACTTTCCTGGTGCAGGCTGTAGTGGCCGCGCTGTCGGCGGTGCTGTTGCTGGGCGTGCGTCTGCCGGCGCCTACGGTAACCGAGCAGGCCGGAGGGAGGCCGCTTTCTGTCATTGCATCGCAACCGCGATTCATCGCAGCGGCCATCAGTGGCGCGGTCGCTTATATGTTGATGAATTTTCTGATGACGTCCGCGCCGCTGGCCATGCATATCAGCGGTCATTCACAGGAGTCCGCCAATCTAGGCTTGCAGTGGCACGTGATTGCGATGTACGCGCCCAGTTTCTTTACGGGCAATCTGATTTCTCGCTTTGGTGCCGGTCGTGTGGCTGCGGTGGGTTTGTTACTCACAGCTCTGTCGGCGGTCGTGGGGCTGGGCGGGCTTGATGTGGCCCACTTCTGGGGTACGCTGATCCTGCTCGGGGTGGGCTGGAATTTCGGATTTCTCGGCGCTTCTGCGTTAGTGCTTGAATGTCATCGGCCCGAAGAGAAAACCCGCGTGCAGTCACTCAATGATTTCATTGTTTTTGGCCTAATGGCCGCCGGGTCTTTTTCATCGGGCGGACTGTTGAGTGCTTATGGATGGAATACGGTGTTGTGGGTGTCCTTTATTCCTCTGGTGCTGGCGGT
Source organism: Advenella sp. (assembly GCF_052108595.1). Classification (NCBI taxonomy): domain Bacteria; kingdom Pseudomonadati; phylum Pseudomonadota; class Betaproteobacteria; order Burkholderiales; family Alcaligenaceae; genus Advenella; species Advenella sp. The sequence continues at coordinate 4,533 of NZ_JBQEAU010000159.1, read as the reverse complement.
CATCGCGCTGGCGCTGGCCAGGCGAAAAAGAGCGCCGGTTCTCACGGTTCAGGAAGAGAGTCGGTAGCGCGCGCCAGCGCTGCGCCAAAGGCGAGGTTGCTCATTGACGGGCGTCTGCTGACTGATCCGACGTCTGGGTCGCGGGTATGCTAAACTTGCCGCAACCCAAATGTGGGCGATTCCCGAAATGCGGGGATCCCTGCGTAATCGCTTTTTATTATTCTTCTAATAATCAGACCCATGTAATTGGTTCTTCCAACAGCAGATCTTCTGCTCGCTCTACTGTATAGCTGAGGCAGCATTGCAACATGCGGCTTTTTGCTGTCGTCTTTTTCCGTATTCAATATCCCGGCTTCCCGCCGCTTCACACAAAACCTCATCGCCTGCGGGCGATTGCAACCGACGTGCCTACGTATTTGCGCGTGGGCTGTCCGCGGCTGATGAGCATCAGGGGGAGTCGTTTAAATTTTTAAAATTATGTTTACAAAAAATACTATCAAACAGGATTGGTTTTCCAATATCAGGGGCGATTTGCTGGCGGGCCTCGTTGTCGCACTTGCACTCATTCCCGAAGCCATTGCGTTTTCGATCATTGCGGGCGTAGATCCTAAAGTGGGTCTTTATGCCTCTTTCTGTATTGCGGTGGTCATCGCTTTTGCCGGCGGCCGGCCTGGCATGATTTCCGCAGCAACCGGCGCCATGGCGTTGCTGATGGTGACCCTGGTCAAGGAGCATGGCCTGCAATATTTACTGGCGGCGACCTTGCTGACCGGCGTGCTGCAGATCCTGGCAGGCGTGCTGCGCCTGGGTGTATTGATGCGCTTTGTCTCCAGCTCTGTTGTGACCGGCTTTGTCAATGCGCTGGCCATACTAATATTCATGGCTCAGTTGCCTGAATTGATGAACGTGACATGGGTTGTTTATGCCATGGTTGCGGCAGGTCTGCTAATTATTTACCTGTTTCCGTATATCACCAGAACGATACCGTCGCCGCTGGTGTGCATCCTGGTGCTGACCGCCATTTCAATGGTGCTGGGGCTGGATATCAGAACGGTGGGCCACATGGGGGAGCTGCCCGATAGTCTTCCTGTCTTTTTGCTGCCGGACGTGCCGCTCAATTGGGAGACATTGAAGATTATTCTGCCTTACTCTGCGCCATTGGCCATCGTGGGGTTGTTGGAGTCGTTGATGACGGCAGCAATCGTCGATGGCCTGACCGATACGCCGAGTGATAAAAACCGGGAGTGTGTGGGGCAGGGCGTGGCAAATATTGCCTCTGGTTTTCTTGGGGGTATGGCCGGGTGCGCAATGATCGGTCAATCTGTCATCAATGTAAAATCCGGCGGTCGCGGACGCCTGTCCACCTTGACTGCGGGCGGCGTATTGTTGATTCTGATCGTCTTTCTGGGGCCATGGGTCAAACAGATTCCAATGGCAGCGTTGGTGGCGGTGATGATCATGGTGTCTATCGGGACTTTCAAGTGGTCTTCGTTGCGCGATTTGACCCGCCATCCCAAAAGCTCGAGCATAGTCATGATCGCCACTGTCGTGGTGGTGGTGGCCACGCACGATCTGGCAAAAGGCGTGCTGGTGGGCGTGCTGCTAAGCGGGATATTCTTTGCCCACAAGGTGGGGCAGGTGCTTAGCGTTACATCATTTAAAACCGGCAGTGAAGCGTCCAGAACCTATCATGTGACAGGGCAGATTTTCTTTGCGTCGGCGCAGGCGTTCATTTCCAGATTTGACTTCAGGGAAGTGATTGACGAGGTTACCATTGACTTGCGTTCCGCAAGGTTCTGGGATATTACTGCAATTGGTGCGCTGGACACGGTCATACTCAAGTTCCGGCGTGAAGGAACGGTAGTCAACATTGAAGGACTGGACCAGGCCAGCACCACGCTGGTGGATCGCTTTGCTGTTCATGACAAGCCGGACGGGGCTGGCAATCTGCTGAACCATTAGAAAGGGAGACATAAATGAAAAAAATTATTGCGTGCATCGATGGCGCCAGGCATACGCTTGCCGTGTGTGATTATGCAATTTGGGCATCGCAGCATTTGAATATCCCCATTGATTTTTTGCATGTGTTGGACAGACATCCGGAAAAGGCATCAATCGTCGATTTGAGCGGGAGCATTGGTTTTGACGCCCATGACATGCTGCTGAGCCAATTGAGCGAGCTTGATGAGCAGCGCAGCAAACTGGCCCAGTTGCATGGAAAAAATATTCTGGAGATGGTCAGAAAGCGGGCAGTGGCCGCAGGCTTGAGTGCCGTTGAAACGCGCCAACGACACGGCGCATTGACGCCAAGCCTGCTGGATCTGCAGGGCGAGGCCAGAATGATTATCCTGGGGCAGCACGAGCAGGCCAAAGGAGCGCATCGCAGCTATTTTGATCACAACGTAGAGAAGATCGTCCGGTCGGTGGATTTGCCGGTGTTGGTTGTTTCAGAGTCGTTTCGTGTACCAGAGCGTTTCCTGGTAGCGTTCGATGGGAGTGATACGGCGCGTAAAATGGTAGAGCGCCTGGCCGGTAGTGCGCTGCTGGCAGATCTGCAGTGCCATGTGCTATATGTTGGCGAGGATTCGAAGCAGGCCGCGCAACATATGGATTGGGCGCGGTCGGCGTTGACCGCGATGCAGTTTGAGCCGATTGTGTCCGTGCTGGACGGCGAGCCCGAGGCAGTGATCGTGGATTATATATTGTCCAATGATATCGATTTGCTGGCAATGGGCGCTTATGGACACTCGCGGATTCGCGAGCTTATTGTTGGAAGTCTGACGACTACGCTGTTGAGAACCAGTCCGGTGCCTGTGCTGATCATGCGATAGGCGCTGTGAGCTCGTCGTGATTGAGCGTTTTGGCGAGCGCAAGGTTCAGGCAGGCGAGCGTGCTGGTCTCTTAACGCCTGCACGCCGGTGTTTTTGGCAGCCGGCCGGTGCGCAGGGATCTATGGGCGCGCGGGTTTCGAGGGAGTGTTATGTCTAGCGCCGGGTTCTGGTGGGTGCGCGTGCTGGCTGCTTCTGTCAATGCGGTATGGGATATAAAGCGTTGTCTGTTCCGGGAGTGTGCTTTTCTGTTCCGAACGCGTGTCTTTTTTTCTGAATTGCTTCCGACAGAAAATATCCTTTTTTCCGTTCGGTATGGATCAGATTCGGGAAAAAATCCTGATCGATTCTGCGGCGCAAGCGTGCGATGTGCACATCAATGGCATTGGAGTTCGAGCACGGTGGCTGTTTGTCCAGAACGGCATTCAGCGCCGATTTGGATATAACGGTCCCCGGGTGGGCCGCCAGATAGAGCAAGATACGAAACTGGGTTACCGATAGCGTGATTTGCACGCCGGAGCGTGTCACTCGGCTGCTGTGCAGGTCGATTTCCAGATCGGCAACAATCAGTTTGTTGCGTCCATCAAATGCGGTCAATTTCTCCGGCGTTGTTTTCATAAGTTTTGTTGGACATCCGGGCGGGCTAGTGCAGATGTGCATCTGCAAACTTTCCGGCACAGGTCCATCTTTATTGCCTGTTACGCCGCACCTTTGCAATTGTCACGGGCCGACCGCAATTGATTAATCCATGCGGGTCAGGGCGCGCTGGTGAAAAAAACAGCGCACGCCTCGGCTCGAGCGCAATCGAGACAGTCAACTGCTGGCCGAAAAAGCGTTAGGTCCGGCAATTTAGTCATCAACGCGTTGCATCACAATATGTGTGGTGTGGTGCTGTAGCGCGACAGGCATGGATCTTCATGGGTTGCCCCGGCAAGCAGGGCCTGTCGGTGCGGGCATGTTAAAGCGTCAAGATTATCACGATATTCAGTTGTATGTCAGCCTATGTAGAGGGGGGGTCTATGTAGAGGGGAGGTCTATGTAGAGGGGAGGTCTATGTAGAGGGGAGGCATGAGGCGCGGCATATGAATCGGGGTTGCTGCGGGGCGCGCATAAAACATGAGTACGACATACATAAGGCATGCTGGGGCTCGTTTATTTCCCCAATTGACCTTATCGTGAAGGCAGGCGCAGGTTTCGACGTTAAAATCTCCTGATTGACAGTCAGGCATGGCATTCGTGCGCATGACCTCCATTATTTTTGCAGGAGAAGACAGATGAAGGCAGTTGAAATTTCCACCCCAGGCGGCCCCGAAGTATTAAAGCTGGTGGAGCGTGAAAAGCCCGTATTAAAGCAGGGCGATGTCCTGATTCGCGTGACGGCTGCCGGCATAAACCGACCCGACGTATTTCAGCGCAAAGGCGCCTACCCGCCGCCGCCCGGGGCTTCGGATCTGCCGGGGCTGGAAGTTGCCGGTGAAATCGTAGAGGGCGACCTCACGGGTACCTCCCTGAAAATTGGCGACCGAGTGTGTGCATTGACGCCCGGGGGCGGATACGCCGAGTACTGCGTCGCGCCTGCGGGCAATTGTCTGCCTATCCCTGAAGGTTTCAGTGACGTGGAAGCTGCGGCACTACCAGAGACTTTTTTTACCGTCTGGAGCAATGTGTTCGACCGTGGCGCGTTATCCGGCGAGGACACATTGCT
>NZ_JBQEAU010000158.1:0-7500 GCF_052108595.1 Advenella sp. | reverse complement strand
GGCTTCATGAGGTGAGCGCCGCGCTTCCCCCTGAGACTGTTGCAGCGATGGAAAGGTCGCTGGCCGACGCCGAAGGGCCGACGGGCTTCAATACAATGAAAGGCGATGCAGGCCGAGCAACGCTGGACAATATTCTGGAAGTGACCGGTCGGTTGGCGTTCATCCGGCAACTGAACCTTCCCCTGCATATGCTTCCAAATATCAACCCCGCGTGGATCGAGCATATTGTCCGCCGCGTTTCCGGCGAAAAGGCGTCGGAGATGCGCCGTCACACGGAGGCTCGCCAGCTTGCCCTTTATGCTGTGTACCTGATGGCGCGGGAAACGACGATCACGGATGCAATGGTCGAACTGCTCGTTGAAACGGTGCACAAGATCGCAACCCGGTCGAAACGGAAAGTGGTAGGCGACATCGCCAAAGATGTTGAGCGAGTTTATGGTAAGGAACGGCTTCTCGTCGATATTGCCACCGCCTCGATTGATGATCCGGACGGCCGCATTTGCGATGTCATCTTTCCGGTTGTCGGCAAGGAAAAGCTGGCGGCGATCATAAAGGAGAGCAATGCCAAGGGTGCGCTCGACCGCCGAATTTACGCAGTCATGCGCAATTCATGGGCCAATCATTATCGACGGATGCTGCCAAGCCTGCTTTCCGTACTAGAGTTCCGGTCGAACAATGCGGTCTGGCGACCGGTCTTGTCCGCTCTCGACTGGATCAGGGCGAGGGTGGATGATGGGTGCCGGTTCGTGCCGCAACACGAGGTGCCGATAGAAGGTGTGATCCCGGCAAAGTGGCGCAGTTCGGTCATCGACGGAAATGGTCGCGTCAACCGCATCAGCTATGAACTCTGCGTCCTGACCCAATTGCGGGAATGCATCCGGTCCAAGGAAATCTGGGTTGTCGGCGCTGACCGTTACCGCAATCCCGATGATGATCTGCCGAAGGATTTTGCGGCTCGACGCTCCTCTTATTATTCCAAGCTGAACCTGACACAGGATGCCCGCGAATTTGTGGCAATGGTTCGCCAGGAGGTGGAACACGAGTTGCTGCTCCTGAACGACACAATCCCTCGAAACGAGAATGTGAGAATCCTCTGCCGCGGCGAAAACAGGATTTCGATCACGCCGTTCAAGCCAGCGCCGGAACCGAAGGGGCTGGCAGCCATCAAATCGGAAATCGGTCAGCGCTGGCCGATGACGGGCCTCCTCGATGTCCTGAAGGAAGCAGCCCTCGACACCGGGCTTCTCGACGCGTTCGAGACCTCGGCCTCCCGCGTCGCGCTGCCGAAGGCTGTTCTGGATCAACGACTGCTTCTTTGCCTCTATGGCCTCGGCACCAATGCCGGTCTGAAGCGGGTCGCCGGAGCCACCACCGATGCCAGCTATGAGGAACTTCTTCATGTGCATCGCCGCTTCATTCACGCGGGCGCTTTGCGGGAAGCTTGCTCTCGGGTTGCCAATGCCACGCTTGCAATTCGCAATGCAGTGGTCTGGGGTGACGCCGGAACGGCCTGCGCATCGGATTCCACGAAGTTCGGTGCCTGGGATCGCAACTTGATGACCGAGTGGCATGCCCGCTATGGCGGGCGCGGCGTCATGATCTACTGGCATGTCGAAAAGCGAGCCACCTGCGTCTATTCCCAGCTCAAACGGTGCTCGTCATCGGAGGTCGCATCGATGATTGAAGGCGTTCTCCGCCATTGCACCGATCTGGAAATCCAGCGGCAATATGTCGACAGCCACGGGCAGAGCGCCGTTGGTTTTGCCTTTTGCCGGTTGCTCGGCTTTGAACTCGCCCCACGCCTGAAGGCGATTGCCCGGCAGAAGCTGGCGTTACCGGATGCGAGCTTCCGGACAAGATTGCCGAACCTGCTTCCGATCCTTTCCAACCCGATCAACTGGGAGGAGATTGAGCAGCAATATGACGAAATGGTCAAGTATGCCGCTGCCATGCAGACGCGCACAGCCGATCCGGAGGCGATCCTGCGCCGCTTCGCACGGGCCGAAGTTATGCACCCGACCTACAAGGCGTTGAGCGAACTCGGGCGTGCGGTCAAGACGATCTTTCTATGCCGTTACCTTCGACAGGAACCCTTTCGTCGGGAAATCCATGAAGGCCTCAACGTCGTCGAAAACTGGAACAGTGCCAACGGCTTCGTCTTCTTCGGCAAGGGCGGTGAGATGGCCACCAACCGCATTGATGAGCAGGAAGTTTCGGCGCTGGCACTGCATCTACTTCAAGCCTCGCTTGTCTATGTGAACACGCGCATGCTGCAAACGGTGCTCGCCGAACCAGCCTGGCACGGCCGTATGGCACCGGAAGATTATCGCGGTCTCACGCCGCTGATCTATGCTCACGTCAATCCCTACGGCCGGTTCGATCTTGATCTGGACAGCCGGATAGATTTCGGCAAAATTGCCGCATGAGCAGCGGCGCGAAAATGCCAATTGCAAAACTCAGGCGCAAAATTCCAACTTTTGTTGGGATTTTCGCGACAAAGGTGAAAGTCCGCTTTCGGCGGTGAGTTCAACTGACGATGAGAGTGGAGCGCAACCGCAGGAGCGGTAGGCACGTATACAATGCAGATCACCGGAATGGTCAACGCACGCGCATGCCGTTGAGAAGTAGATCCACCAGATGAGCAATGCGCGACATCGGCGCCTCGTCCTTTTCGACCGCGATCGATATCGCGCTCACCACACAGATGATGTCGTCGAAGCTGGCGTCCCCACGAATAATACCGGACTCCTGAGTGCGCCGAAGCAGTCGTTGTCCTTCCTCGGTAATCGCAATACAGCCGGGTGTCCCGTGTTGAATGACAGTCCCTAGCGAAGCAGCCAGGCTTTGATAGACGCTCGTGTTCATCGCGAGATTCTCAAGAAACTGGCGTATCGCGTCTCCGGGATCATGATCCGCATCGCGCGCGCGGCTAGTCTCCGCGACCGATGTAAACCGCTCATTGCTGGTAGCCGCCAAAAGCGCCTCTCGCGTCGGGAAGCGGCGATAGAGTGTGCCGATCCCAACCTTCGCGCGCTTAGCCACCTCCTCCAGCGCGACGCCTGCACCTTGTTCCAGGAACAGTTCTTCTGCCGCAATGAGAATGCGTTGGCGGTTCAGTTCCGCGTCGACACGTAGCCCAGCCCCGTTCATTTTATCCTCATCTTGCAAAGTGGAGGAATCCTCCATATTATAAGTGGAGGAATCCTCCACTTGCTTGAAAGGAAATATAATGGCTAAGCGGTTCGAAAACAAGGTCGTGGTGATTACTGGCGGCAGTGACGGCATCGGATTGGCGTCCGCACAGCACTTCGCGGCTGAAGGCGCACTAGTGTACATCACCGGGCGGCGGCAAGCATTGCTTGATGAAGCCGTCAGCCAGATCGGTCACGGTGCGGTCGGCGTACAGGGCGATGTCACGAACCTCGCTGATCTTGCGAAGTTCTACACGCGCATCGAGCATGACCATGGCAGGGTCGATGTCGTGTTCGCCAATGCCGGCATGCATGAGCCCGTTCCGCTGGACGCGATCAAAGAAGCCCATTTCTATGCAACGTTTGGCCTCAACGTGAAAGGTTTGCTCTTCACCGTGCAAAAAGCACTGCCCCTGATGTCGGAAGGGGGCGTGATCGTCCTCAATGGCTCGATCGCAGGTTCCAAGGCGTATCCGGGCCAGTCGCTCTACAATGCCAGCAAGGCAGCGGTTCGCTCCTTTGCACGGAGCTGGACCAACGATCTGAAAGAACGAGGCATCCGCGTGAACGTCGTGTCGCCAGGTGGCACCGAAACACGTCTGATCCGAAGCTTCTTCGACAATACACCGGGTGCGGAAGAAGAGGTTATCAAAGGGGTTCCGCTCGGTCGCCTGGGACGCCTTGACGAGGTCGCGCGTGCCGTACTTTTCCTTGCGTCAAACGAAAGCAGCTTTGTCGCGGGCCATGAGCTTTTCGTAGATGGCGGTGTCGCGGCAGTCTGACCCTGAACAGAAAAACCAGATTAAACCAGTTCGCATTAGCGATAGTTGAAAGGTAATATCATGACGATCAAAAGACTTCTGGCTGGCGCCTTGTTAGCTCTTTCAATTTCCGGAGCTGCCAGCGCCGAGGGGCCTGCTAATGTACCAAGGTACTGCCAAGGCTGTTGAATCCATCAATGCCGGTGCGACGAATGTCGTGCTGGTGCATGGTGGGACCACGGACGGCTCGGGATGGAAGGCTGTCCATGATATCCTACGGGCGAAAGGGTTGGCGGTCACTGTAGTGGAGTTGCCGCATACCAGCCTCGAAGAGGACATTGCAGCGACGAGACTGGCTGTCGACGTCCAAAGTGGCCCTACAGTTCTGGTTGGCCACAGCTACGGTGGTGCCGTTATCACGGAGGCCGGCGTAGCACCCAACGTCAAGGCATTGGTATACGTAGCTGCCCTTCAACCCGACAAGGGCGAAACTCTGGCTGAGATCAGCAGCCGTTTTCCCATGGGCATCGACATGAAGATGGTTGGCGACAAGAGGTTTGTGCCAAATCCGGCGACCTATAATGACATTCTCGGTGGGGACCTTCCGCGCGACGTCACCGACTTTATGGCTGCGTCGGCCAAGCCAATGAGGGTGGGCAAGGCAATGGAATCGGCAACGTATACAGTTCGATCCTACGGTCTTGTTCGGTTAATGACTCAGTTAACTCACGCAAGATCGTATACGGAGCTTGTTGCCCAAACTCAGGCACGGGGCTTTCTGCTGAAACAATCGCAGCCCCCCAAGACGATTTAGTAATACCATTCAGGTCAGTACGGTTTATCTGGCCGATAACAATAAAATTGCCGTCAGCGTCCATTACCTCACTTGGCGGGTATGTTGGTCCCTGAGTGGTAATACTAAGTTCATAAGATTTAGTCTTGATCAAGTTTGATCTCCCTATCCAAAACTCTAATCCACAAGATGGTGCATTCGTAGCAAAGAGTTCCTTAATCAAGAAACTAATTGATAAAGACGTGTGTACAGGCCTTTTTCTCCACCCGTTATGTATTGATTTCCGGCTTGCTGGACGATGTCCTTATATCGTTCTGAGTTGAATACCTTCATGTAGGCATCCACATCGCCATTGAATCCTGACAAAAACATCACGCCAGGTTCAGTGCTAATCGTTGAGTGATACGCGAGAAATAGCTCAACAACCTCAGCATTCCGTACAACATCAAAGATGGTTTCATCTCTCCAGCGACGATATGCCTTATACATCGAGGGAGGAACTTCCACATGGCGCAGCTGAAGAAACTGCGTGCTGGGCACAAGCTTGTCAGTATTTTTGGGAGCTTCAACAAATGACAATAGCTGCCGCCTAAAGTCACTCTTTAAAGAGTCTCTGACTGTTTCCGTCACCATGTCAAAATACGATGACAATGAGCGTGTGATGTCCAACGACTCAAGAGCCGCTATTTCTAAGACTTTTTCGTCATCAGTACTTTTATAAAAAACTCGCTGAACATCCTCTTTTGCGGGTGTTATAGAGCGCCACTTCTCGTGACTTTCCCGATGTTACGTCCACCTCAGTAATCATTATGAATTGAGCAGACATGGCATATCCTCCTGAAAATAGGAAAAGTTGGTGTTGTGATAAGAGAATTAATTCTTGGGTTGCTTTAAAGTCAGTACTGGCACTAGACTTAAAGCTAAGGCTATGGCGACACACAGCATCAGGCCATTTAATGTCATAGCGCCCAAAATTGACGATCCGATGAAAGCACCTGCTCCAATCGCGGCATTAAATATCGCTACATATATGGCTGAGGCCGGCAAGGCTAGCGGCCCAGCTTGTTTAAGAATCCAGGTCTGGAATCCAACAAAAACGATGGCTACCCCTGCTCCCCAGACTATCAGCAAGGCTCCGACTAAATAGAAAGAAGCCTCTTTATTACTCAAGGCCAAACCCAGCACACCGACTGACATTGCCAAAAGTGAAATGGAAATCAACGCTTTTAGATGCTGATCAATCAGCTTTCCGGTGATGATGTTGCCAAGAATGCCAGCAGCACCGAACGCAAACAGCAGAATGCTCAGTCGCTGTCCTGTTACTTCTAGGCTTATTGAGAGCAGTGGCTCAATGTAGGTAAAGGCGGCAAAATGAGCAGTGATCGCACAGGCTGTCGCACCATAAATTCTTAAAAATAGCTTTTCTTTCAAAACCCCCTTCAATGCTCCATTTGGCAACGGCACAGGCACTGGTAATTTGGGGAGAAATATACTGATCGCAATCATACTGAAAACAGCCAAGGCAGCAATGCCCAAGAACGCTGTGTCCCATGCATACTCACGTGCTAAAACGTTGGTGATTGGTACACCAATCACACTGGCCACTGATACCCCACCAAAAATAATAGATGTAGCGACACCAACATATTTTGGAGGAACAAGCTGAGCACCGACGGTCCCAATAATTGCCCAAAATGCACCATGAGCGATGGCGCCGACCATCCTGGCTCCCATCAGCGTAGAAAATACTGGTGCAAAAGCAGCCACAATATTAGAAACGGCAAGAATGGTCATTAATGCGACAAGCAGACCTTTCCGCGGAAATCTACCGAAAAGAAAAACCGAAAAAAGAGCGACAACAGCTGCGAGCCAAGCATAGACGGAGACAACCAATCCAGTTGTTGCCTCACTTTTCTGAAAACTATCAGCAAGTTGAGAAAGAATGCCAATAGGTGCCAATTCCGTTGTCACAATCGTAAAGGTACTCATACCTAACGCAACTATTGCGACCCATACTCGCCATGGAACGGCTTCATTTGAAGCGTGCATACAAACCTTCTTTAATATCAATTTGTTGTTGGGAAATTGTGATTCTTCTATCTTTGCGCGTGTGTTGCGAAAGCCGCCTCAGCGGCCGTAATGCCGTTCATACACGCTGGAACACCGGCATACACCGCGATCTGCAACAAGATCTCAATCACTTCCTCACGGGTGACCCCTACATTGAGTGCTGCACGGATATGGAACTCCAACTGCGAAGAGGCCGTACCCATTGCCATCAAGGCGGCAACGGTAAGCATCTCTCTGGTTTTCAGATCTATACCTTGGCGAGCGACAATGTCTGCAAATGAAAACCCCAGGATCAGCTCAAGAAAATCAGGTCCCAACCGATCAAGTCTCTTTGCCACCTTTTCAGGTGCTCCTGGATCAAGCTTGCCTAACAGGGTCAATGCTTGTTCTCGTCGGTCTTCTTTACGTGCAGTCATAGCCCTACTCCCCTCATGCCTTCATGGGTATAACGTTCACCAGCAACACGTATGTCTGAAATCTTGGATGACAACATGTCTAGTTCAGATTTGTTGAGCTTAATATTTACCGCCTCCACGTTGTCGTTCAGATTCCGTAATGAATTTGTGCCAGGAATCGGCACAATTTCATCCCCCTGAGCAAGGACCCAGGCAATGGCAATCTGTGCGGGAGTCACCTGCTTCTGTACAGCTAATTCAGAGATGACAGAGACAAATGATTCATTTTT
>NZ_JBQEAU010000157.1:0-7723 GCF_052108595.1 Advenella sp. | reverse complement strand
GCCGGTAAAAGCGCTGGTACCACCCATGGCACCGCGTGACGATGTATGGATAAACAAAACGGGATCCACCAATGGATTTGGCGCCTATGTAGCCTTCGTGCCGGCACGCAAGCTTGGGATTGTGATCCTGGCCAATAAAAACTATCCGGTTGCAGACCGGTTGGCAATCGCGTATCGGATTTTGAGCGAATTCTGAACGGATTCTGAATGGGCGCTCAGCGGTGTCTTTGCGAGTTCTTGGCGAGAGCGCCAAGAACTCCGGAAGCGCAGTCGTGGCCTCAACACCATGCAATGGCTGCAACCCAATGACAGCATCACCAATACCAATCCAAACGATGGGAACCCAGACAATGGCAATCCAAACCCGTTTGCCATTGACCACAACATTACAGTGTCAAGTGCGCCATGATGTATCGCTGCAATATGGGTTGCGCAGGCTGGCTGCACAAGCGCAATGGTCTGATTGTTAGCAGCCGGATAAAATGGCTTAATTGTCAGCAGCTGGAAACAACGCAGCAGCCAGCACGGCTACCTGTTCATCGGTGGGTTGCCCAAGCCATTGAATTGTGCTGTCAGATAAAGCGCCCGCAGCCGCTTGCTGGTTCGTTAAAAACGCACCCACGGCATGGTTGTTCTTTCTAGAAACGAGCACCACATATTTTTCTGATGGACAATCATGCGGTTTGCAACCCGACAGCCGCACATAGCTTTCGTTGTTAAGCGTTGTTTCTTCAACGGGCGTTGTCACACCAAAGTCACGCACCCATGCGTGCTTGGCGACAATGGTTTTTGTCAGGCCCGCAAACGCACTGGCTACCCGAGGTTCCTGTTTTACCAGGTCGGCCGGATAGACGTCGGCAGCGTAAACCTGGCCGGCAAAAACAACACTGCCCAATGTTGCAAGCAAAAAAGATTTGAATTTGGAATGACGCATACTGTACCCTGTTAAGCGGTTGAAACAGGTATGATTTTATCTTCAGTCGCTTCCTATCGACAAGCCTCGGTTTGTCATCTACCTCAAAGCTATATTGCATGTCACCGTATACAATAATCCGAAACCGCTCTTACTGGCCCTATTATCTTGCTGCACTGGCCTGTGCCCTGTTTCTACTGATTCTAATCAATGTGCGCATTGATGGCCGGCTGTTCGCCGCCGACCAGGCTATTTACCGGCAGTTGCAGCTCTTGCGTACACCGTGGCTGGACGATATATTGATTGCGATAACGCAGCTGGGCGATACGTTCATGGTGACCATCATCGTCGGCGTTGTCGCACTCTGGCTACTGGTCCGGAAATCCTGGCGCACGGCCGGTTACTGGGTGCTGACAATCATCAGCGCCGCGGTTATTAATACCGCCATCAAGGCAGCAATAGTGCGGACCCGGCCAGGAGACATGATGTACTCCGGCTGGAGTGCCTATTCCTTTCCCAGTGGTCATACAACAGGCAATATTGTGCTGTATGGTTTGCTTTGCATTCTGATTTATCCCTGCATTGAAAAACGGGCTGCCCGCATCCTCACCGTTTGCTGTGCAATGGGATTCGCGCTGCTCATCGCGGTCTCGCGCATCTATCTTGGCGCACACTGGTTTTCAGATGTGCTTGGCGGCCTTCTGGTCAGTACGCTAATTCTATGTATCGCTGGCGCGCGTTACTACGCGGGCAAAACGCATCGTTTGACTGCTGGCGCTTTTCTGATTCCAATTGTAGCAACGCTACTGATAGTAGGCAGTATCCATGTCTGGCATGGCAGGCACGTAAGCATGCAACGCTATATGCCACCTGCCGTATCCAATCAAGCACCAGGCAATATCCCGCCGCCAGCTGCTACCAATACACCATAGGGACCACCAAGACCCGTCACCACCACGGCATCGTCGGCTTGAACCCATCAGGCGTTCGGGCGTAAAGCGGCTGCAAGCGCAAAATGGCAAACGCACTTCACATCGCGCTCCTGGCGTACCAGTGCGTACCTGGTCGAAAACCCGGTTCGGCTGGCATTGTCCGGGACGCATAACCGATCATCCACCAGGCAAGAGCCATCTGCCGACTTATTGTTGCGCCCATCATTTTGTCTGTCGATCACCCCAGCATCGGATCCGCGTGACGTTTACGCGGCATTTTGTTATGATGTTTGAATATATGTTTATTACTTTAAGTAATTAAATGCTATTTTCACCCTGTAACCCGGAGCCCACTATGTCTGACGTCTCTCACGATCCGGCGTGCCATCAGGCAGCGCAGCAAATAGCCGACACTCGTCATCACCCCATGCGCATCCCTGTCGTTAAGAGCTTTTTTGACGAAGCGACCAACACGATCAGCTATGTTGTACATGCGCCCAATGATTCGCAGTGCGCGGTGATCGACAGCGTACTGGATTACGATGCCGCCTCGGGCAGAACCTCAGCCACATCGGTGCAGCCGATCATTGATTACGTCCGGTCACATCAATTGCAAGTGCAATGGCTGCTGGAAACGCATGCACATGCCGACCATCTGTCGGCCGCGCCGATTCTGGCCGCGCAGTTGGGCGGGCAATTGGCCATAGGCAAGCACATTGGCCAGGTTCAGCGCGCGTTTGCGAACATATACAACACCCAAGGTGCGCAATGCGGCAACGCGGACGACTTTGATCATCTGTTCGACGACGGCGAGACTTTCCAGATTGGCAGCCTGCCTGCCACAGTGCTGCACGTTCCGGGCCATACGCCAGCCTGCCTGGCCTATATTATCGGCGATTGCGTATTTGCCGGCGATACCTTGTTCATGCCCGATTACGGGACGGCCCGCTGTGATTTTCCCGGAGGTGACGCGCGCACCCTTTATCGCTCGATTCAACGCCTGCTTCGCTTGCCGGGCTACGCGCGGGTATTTATGTGCCATGACTACAAGGCACCGGGCCGGGATGAATTTGCATGGGAAACCACCATCGAAGCAGAACGCAAGCAGAATATTCATGTGCATGAAGGCATATCCGAATCCGAATTTGTGGCGATGCGCACCCAGCGCGATGCGACCCTTTCCACGCCAAAACTGCTATTGCCGTCCATACAGGTGAACGTACGTGGCGGCAAGCTGCCGGAGCCGGAACACAATGGCGTACGCTACCTGAAAATCCCCCTCAATACGCTCTGACCGCTGCACAATCGCGTGCAGTTAGCTGGCCGCCGACGGCCATTGCAACCGTGATACGGGCAGCGCTGGCGCACGAAGATATGGGCGTCGCCGATCTTGCCAAAGACCGGGTGCCCGCGCTTGGCAACTTTATGGCCATTGTGTTTGCCAGCGCCACAGCGAACGGGTGGCTGCATGAAGCGGTTGCCAGCAACCTATCCGGTCCCCGGCACGGCCTTGCGGCCAAAGGTACGAACATCTATCAAGCACATCTCAAGCACATTTGAAATTTGAAGTATTATCGGCAAGAAACACCTTTTCCTTCACATATGAAATATGCTTCCATTTGAAATAGCAATACTCAATGCTGACGATGCCGCTGCCTTTCGCCGGTTTCGCCTGGCCGCATTGCAAAGCGCGCCGCAGGATTTTGGCTCCAGCCATGCCGCCGAATCAGCGCAACCGCTGGCATTTTTTCGCGACCGCCTGCGCACCAGCAAGGTGTGGGCCGCGCGCAAAGATGGCGCTATCGTGGGTACTGCCGGCCTGGCACCCTGGCTTGGTGTTCGCGAGCAACATAAAGGTTTCGTCTGGGGCGTCTTCGTTGCATCACACGTTCGAGGCCAGGGCATTGCACAGGCATTGCTGACCCGACTTCTTGCGTATGCCGACCAACATTACGAGCAGGTGACCCTGTCCGCGACTGCGGCAAACACCCCGGCACTTAAGTTGTATCAGGAGGCCGGCTTTGAAATCTACGGCAAAGAGCCCAGATCCCTCAAGGACGAAACAGGCTATAGCGACGAACTGCTCATGGTCCGCTTCGCCGGCAAAAGCCCCGTTTGAATAACGCGCGAGATCGGCGCATTATTCAAACAACAATAAGCGAGCCTAGAAGGACAGCGATACAGACGCTTTCACGGTTCGGCCATTGCCTGCCGTGAGCTGACCGAACTGTGGCGCAACTGTTGCCCAATAACGTTTATTGAACACATTATCGACCCCGAAACGGAAGGTCGTGTCTTTTCCTGCCAGGTTCGTCGTGTATCGTGCGCCCAGATCCACACGTGTCCACGCAGCAATAGTGCCCTCGTTTTCCTTGTTGACATACTGCTTGCTGCGACGGGTTACATAGCCCTGCAGTGTCAGGCCAGGCGCAAAGGCAGGATCCCATTCGGCACCCATGGTCGCCTGCACTCGGGGTACGCCCGGCGCATGATTGCCATCATTGAGGCCATCCTGGGTTTTCTGCAAACGGGCATTCATGAACGTGACACCGCCAATAAGCCTGACACCTTCTGCTGGCTGGCCATAGATACTAAGCTCGACACCCCGATTGCGCTGTTGGCCGGCAGCACCAAAAATCTGGGTTTCACTGTCCAGATAGAACTCTGGCTTTTCAAGCTGAAAGGCCGCCAGACTGGCACCGTAATCGCCCATATCAACTTTGATGCCGGCCTCTATCTGCTTGGTACGTGCCGGCTTGAAGACTTCATTACGGTTGTTTGCTGTAAGCGGCGCCGTCTCGCCCCGCGTCAAGCCCTCAATGTAATTGGCATAGAGCGATACGTTGTTCAGTGGCTTGAAGACGATGCCTGCGAACGGCGTAATAATTGATTTGTCATAGTCGGACGACGCCGCTCCCGTGTAATCATAGGCCGTATAGCGAAGGTTCTGGTGGCGCACGCCCAGCGTGACCAGAATGCGTTCGTCCAGAAACGATAATGTGTCGGACAAGGCAATACTGCGTAGAATAGAGCGGTCCACTTTGCCGGGATTATCAATATCGCCGCCCGATAACGTTACCCGGTCCGGATATGGAGAGTCTATCGGATTGAAGATATCCCGATCCTGACTGGCGAACAATTGATAGGCGCTGTGATTACTCGAACGCAACGCCGATACACCCAGATTCACCTGGTGCCCCACAGAACCGGTCACAAACCGTCCCCGCAACCCCACTTCGCCGGTCACGGTATCGCGCTCATAGGGCGTGCGCAACGGACTGTGTGCACCGATGCCATCGCCGTTCACCTTGGCCCCTGAGTAGAGGCCGTCTTCTTTGTCGCGACTGGTGCCGATGGCGGCGTAGGCCATCCAGTTTTCACTCAGATCGTATTCAACCCGGGCAACGGCATAGGTGCTTTGCAATTTCGACCAGGCCCAGGGCTGCGCGTAATTGACGCTGGTGGACGGCGCATCAGGCACGCCGTCCCCGGTCAGCGTGATGGTCGGGCGGGCCTGATCGAAGCGAACATTCTGATAGCCCACATCCAGCGACGCGCGCAACCGCTCACCACGATAATCCAGCCCAAGCGTAAGTACGGACGTCCTGGCATCGGCATCCCTGGTGGACATTTGTCCATCGCGATGGGCGGCGTTCAGCCGGATCCCGAACTGGCCGGCATCACCCCAGCGACGACCGATATCCACACCGCCGCCCACTTGCCCCCGTCCGGTATAGTCGACATTGAGCCGAGTCAGCGGCTCATCGGTGCCGCGCTTTGGCTGGATGTTGATCAAACCGCCCAGGCCACTGCCGCCGGGAGACGCCCCATTAAGAAAGGCACTGGCACCCTTGAAAATTTCCACACGCTCGATCATTTCTGTCGGCAGTACCTGGCGCGGCAAAATACCATATAGTCCGTTGAAGGCAAGATCGTCGTTGTTCAGCGGAAAGCCCCGTATCACAAAGGTTTCGGCAAAATTCCCATAACCGTTGCCAACCTGCACGGTAGGATCATTCTTGATTGCTTCCCCTAAAGTACGCGCTTGCTGATCTTCAATCAATTTCGAGGTATAGCTGTTGATAATATACGGCGAACTCATATTGTCCGCATTGCCAAGAATGCCGGCCTGGCCGCCCGTCGCGACCTGGCCGCCGGCATAGGTCACCGGCGTAGGTACCGACACCGATACGTTCTCGTCGGTCGCGTTGATCGCTTCGAGCCGGGTTGCTTCAGCTGCGGCAGGCGCTGAAACGGTTTGTGCATGTACCGCAGCGGTAGATGCACAGAGCGCCAGCGGCAAGGCGCGCATAAGCAATGAAGGGGCGTGGCGTGAGGTTGTTTTCATAATCCGGCGTAAGTCCAATGATTGAATCTGCAATGGTGTTCAATACAGTGCTATTTGAGGCAAAAATAAGACGGTCGTATGACAAATGTCATAAGTGGGTCAGCGCTGGCCGAGCCATTTTAAGGTGATCGGCGAGGCCTCGGCCAGCGGGAATGAGGTCGAATACGATGACCCGTCCCAGCCTTCGGCGGTAAGCCATAATTGCGCATCCGGCAGCGTATCTTTGGGAATCAGTACACCAATTTGCATGTTGTAAACACTACCAAAACCAATGGCGCCCGCGGTGCGCAGGCTGCGCGGCTTGCCTACACGCAGGTAGACTGCACGGACTGCACTGCGGCATGACTCGCACAGGGACACCGAAAAAGTTTTTACAAAACCAGCTGTGCCATCCCGTCGTGGCGCCATGGCATCGAACTCAGCCATATGCACTTCCCAAGGGCCCACTTTTTTGGTGCCCAGATCGTGTACGCCCAGTCCCAGATCACCCGAGAACAGTGCCTGGTCTTTTATATAACGCGGTACGAAACACAGCGGGATCAAAATGGCCAGAACACTCAGGTGAAAACGCCAGCGATACCACCAAACCTTGATGCCCGTCCATGACCCGGACCGGATTGCCTGAGCCTGACTATTCATGATGCGCCCTTTTCTGTTTTCATAAAGCGTGCGCCCGCTGCCGCTGGCGACGGTTGTCCCCCATGGCTCACAGCCGTATTTTGCCGGCGTGACTGGCGGTGTTCACGAAGCATGCCGGCCGTTTCCTTTGCCGTTCGTTTGGTCCAGATCAACATCCCTGACAGAACCATCATGGTCAGCAAAAGACCAAAGAAGAAATACACCAGTTTGAGCCAGAGCCCGGCAAAATCCCCGGTGTGCAGCGGGCGCATGGACTCGGTCACCAGTTCCAGGCCGGAATAATCCGACACAGTGCGTGAGGAATCCACATTGCCTGTATACGGATTGACCGATGCTCGCTCAAGAATGAGCGGATAGCTGCTGCGCCCTGTCACCGTATAGTGGCTATAGGCATTGGCCGGCAGAAAAATGGATTCGGCCTGCATGTCCGGAAAATGCCCTTTGGCCTTTGCCACGGCCTGATCGGGCGACAGCAACAGGCTCCGGGACGATCCGTCCGTGCGCGTGGGGACATCCTGGCGTTGCACCATGGCAGGCGGCGGCGCCGTCGAAATGGAAATACTGTTGTCGAACAAAACGGCTTCAATCAGGAACCAGATGGCTGTCACACTGATAATGGCAATGAACGGCACAGACCAGATACCGGCCAGTCTGTGAAAGTCCCCCCAGAAAATGCGCGCGCCCTGGCCGAGACGCAGCCGGGGCTTGACGTAGCCACGCCAGAATCGCTTGTATACCACCAGACCGGTAATCAGGGAAATCAGCATGGGAATGCCCAGCAATGAGACGGCATACCAGCCCCAGGCAAAGCCGTTGGTAAATGGCACCAGCAGCCAGCCGTGCAATGCCCGCACGAATTGCCTGAAATCAAAGCCGGAAATCTGGCCCTGG
>NZ_JBQEAU010000156.1:0-7853 GCF_052108595.1 Advenella sp. | reverse complement strand
AGAGGAGTCGGCGTAATGCGTTTCCTTGAAGACGACGACACCGACCCCATGCTGTCGGTCGTCAATCTTATTGACCTGTTTCTTGTCATCATTGGGCTGCTGATGATTGTGATCGCACAGAATCCGCTGGGTCCATTAGCCCGGGAGAACGTGGTGGTGGTAGAGAACCCGGGTCAAGCTGACATGCGCATTACGGTCAAAGAGGGCACGGAACTGACACGTTACGAATCCAGTGGCAAGGTTGGTGAAGGACAGGGGGCACGCGCGGGCGTGACCTATCGTTTAGATGACGGCCGGATGATATACGTGCCGGAAAGTGGGGCTAAAGAACTCATTCAGTAGCATCTGAACGGCCAAATAAGTTAGGGTATACCCCTATTTGCATACCTATGCAAGAAATTGAACATAGCACAACTTCAATTTTATTCACAGCTAACGACTGAGACTACACCACTATGATCCACTATCTGAAACGAGGCCGCTCGGCCGAAGTCAAAACCGACGATGACGCCAAGGTGCGCGCCACAGTCGAAGAAATTATTCGCCGTATTGAGCAGGACGGTGATGAAGCTGTCCGTGAATACAGTCGTAAGTTCGACAACTGGGATCCGAGCGACTTTCGCTTGTCTCGTGACCAGATTATTGCAGCACGCAAGCAACTGTCTGCTCGCGAAATCGAAGATATCGCGTTCGCCCAGAAACAGGTTCGCAATTTCGCGCAGATCCAGCGCGATTCCATGAAAGATGTGGAAGTGGAGACTTATCCGGGCGTCGTTTTAGGTCATAAGCACATCCCGATGAATGCGGTGGGCTGTTATATTCCCGGCGGCAAGTACCCGTTGCTGGCATCGGCCCACATGAGTGTTCTGACGGCAAAGGTGGCAGGCGTCAAGCGTATCGTTTCTACGGCGCCGCCGTATCAGGGCAAGCCGCATCCTGCCATTGTTACTGCGATGGACATGGCAGGCGCCGACGAAATTCTGGTGCTCGGCGGCGTGCAGGCCGTTGTTGCCATGGCCGTTGGTACACCCAGTGTTGCTCCTGTGGATATGCTAGTCGGTCCTGGCAACATGTTCGTTGCCGAGGCTAAGCGCCAGTTGTACGGTCGTGTAGGCATTGACCTTTTTGCCGGGCCTACCGAGACGCTGGTCATTGCCGATGACAGTGTGGACGGCCAGTTGTGCGCCGTCGATCTGCTGGGTCAGGCTGAACATGGCCCCACCTCGCCCGCTGTATTGTTGACAACCAGCGAAAAGCTGGCCCGCGACACGATGGCCGAGATCGAGCGCCAACTGACGATATTGCCCACAGCAGCAATTGCCAAGAAAAGCTGGGAGGATTGTGGTGAAGTCATTGTCTGCGATACCGATGAAGAAATGCTTCGCGTTGCCGATGAGCTGGCTTTTGAACATGTGCAGGTCATGACGCACGATGTTGATTATTTCTTGAACAACATGACAAATTACGGGGCGCTGTTTTTGGGCCCGCGTACAAATGTGAGTTTTGGCGACAAGGTCATCGGCACCAACCATACGTTGCCGACCAACCGCAATGCACGCTATACGGGCGGGTTGTGGGTCGGTAAGTTTTTGAAGACCTGCACGTATCAACGCGTGCTCACTGATGCGGCCAGCGTCACCATGGGTGAATACTGTTCCCGATTATGCCATATGGAAAACTTCGCAGGTCACGGCGAACAGGCGAATATTCGGGTACGGCGTTATGGCAATCGTCCCGATTTGCCTTGG
The DNA here is from genome assembly GCF_052108595.1 of Advenella sp. NCBI lineage: Bacteria > Pseudomonadati > Pseudomonadota > Betaproteobacteria > Burkholderiales > Alcaligenaceae > Advenella > Advenella sp. The sequence continues at coordinate 6,105 of NZ_JBQEAU010000156.1, read as the reverse complement.
TATGAACCGGTAAAGGATCAGGCATGATCGAACTGCCCAAAAGCCCGAGTTTTCGGCTGGACGGCAAACGCGCACTAATAACAGGTGGCAGCAGCGGCATCGGGCTGGCTGCGGCCACCGCGTTAGGCCGCGCTGGCGCCCATGTAACACTGGCGGCGCGCCGGGCAGCCGAACTTGAAAGCGCGTGTACAGCCTTGCGTGACAGCCAAGTCTCGTGTGATTTCGTGGTATTGGACGTGACACGATCGGCAGATGTTGACGCTGCCGTTGCGGATGCATCGCCATACGACATTCTTGTTAACAACGCGGGGATGAACCGACCTGTGTCTCTGGTCGAACAGAGCGATAACGACATTGATGAGGTATTTGACCTGAACGTAAAGGCGGCGTTCTATACCAGCCGGGCAGTGGCACGTAAACTGCTGGCGGCCAAGCGCTCCGGCTCCATTATCAACATTTCATCGCAGATGGGCCATGTAGGAAGTGCGCGACGGGTGTTGTATTGTGCGAGCAAGCATGCCATGGAAGGCATGACCAAAGCGCTGGCATGGGAATTGGGGGCAAATGGTATCCGGGTCAATTCGATCTGCCCCACCTTTATTGAAACGCCTATGACCGCAGCGATGTTTGACGAGCCTGGCTTTAAGCAGTGGGTTTGCGAGCGAATTGCGCTGGGCCGTCTGGGTCGGGTCGATGAGGTTATGGGGGCAGTGGTATTTCTGGCCAGCAGTGCGTCCAGCCTGATGACAGGCAGCGCCCTGATGCTGGATGGAGGATGGACCGCAGCATGAAGACCGCACCACGCGCGCAAGATGTGGCTGATCTGGCGCAAGTATCGCAATCGGCGGTCAGCCGCACGTTCACACCAGGGGCCAGCGTATCCGAAAGCACGCGTAACAAGGTGCTGGCAGCCGCGCAGCGCCTGGGCTACCGGCCAAATGCCCTGGCCCGCAGTCTGATCACGCGGCAAAGCCGCATCGTGGCACTGGTGATGAGCTATCTGGAGAACCAGTTTTATCCATTGGTCATTGAAAAGCTGTCCCAGAAGCTGCAAAAGCAGGGTTATCACGTGCTGATGTTCATTGCGGATATTGACGAGGGCGCCGACGGGGTTTTGGCCGATATCCTGCAATACCAGGTCGAGGGCATCGTCATGGCGTCAACCATGTTGTCACCGACATTGGCCAAAAGTTGCTCGGACTTGGGGGTGCCCGTCGTGCAGTTCAACCGCATCTCGGATTTGGGCGGACTGACACGCTACGCGACCAGTTCAGTGACGTCGGACAATGCGGCTGGCGGTCGGCTGGCTGCTGAACTGTTAGTGGCAAGGGGCTACAAACGAATCGCGTTTCTGGCAGGACTGGAGGATTCATCAACCAGCCTGGAACGTGAGCGTGGCTTTAAGCAGGCGCTGGCCAACTTGGGGACAGGCGTGTCTTATCGCGATACGGGCCACTACAGTTTTCACGGGGCTCAAGAGGCCATGCGACGTTTGTTTGCCCATGCCGATCGTCCTGATGCGGTGTTTGTCGCCAACGATCACATGGCTATCGCAGCCATGGACGTGTTGCGCCAGGAATTTTGCTTGCGCGTACCCGAAGACGTGGGTGTGATCGGTTTTGACGATGTTCCCCAGGCGTCCTGGGGGGCGTACCAACTGACCACCGTCTATCAGAGGGTAGAACCCATGGTAGACGCTACGGTTGAGCTTTTGCTAGAGCAGATGCGTGGTGAAGTGCGAGCGCGTGAGATCGTGGTTCCGTGTATGTTGGTGGAAAGAAAAACAGTCAGGCCCGCGACATAGCGGACAACTAATTAAATTTTAAGTCGCGGGTAATTTAGCCCGTGACCAGGAAAATGGAGATTGTAATATGAAAAAACGGAACCTGTTCTCAGGTGTATTCTGCGCAGCCGCGCTGCTGGCTATCGGCCCAATCGCGCACGCGCAAAGCGCCACCAAATGGCCTGAAAAACCCGTGAGATACATCGTGCCTTTTTCACCGGGTGGCGTATCTGATGGGGTGGCGCGATTGCTGGCTGAGCAATTGTCCAAACAACTCGGACAGAGCATGATCATTGAGAACAAGCCCGGTGTATCAGGCATCCTGGGCACGCAGACCGTAGCGCGGTCTGCACCAGACGGCTACACGATCATGGGGGGCACAATTACCACGCACGCAGTCAATCCGTTTTTCGTCAAATCCTTAAGTTACGACCCCGTCAAGGACTTTACACCCGTCGCCCTTGTTGGAATGGTCAGCAACGCGTTGGTTGTGCGTGCAGATAGCCCCTACAATAGTGTGCAGGATGTGATCGATGCTGCGCGCAACAAACCTGGCGCATTAAACTACGGGACGGCCGGACCGGGTACGTCGCAACACCTTTCTGGTCAGTTATTCCAGTCCATCACCAAGACCTCATTGCAACAGATTTCTTACAAGGGCGGATCGCAGGCAATGGTGGATCTGATAGGTGGCCAGATCGATCTGATTTTCGAAACAGTGGCGGCGGCCCGGCCGATGATAGATTCCAAGCGCGTCAAAGTATTGGGTGTGACTTCGGCCACGGCACTGGCGGATCTGCCCGGCGTAAAACCACTAGCCGAGCTTGGCGTGCCCGGCTTTGAAATGCAGTCGTGGCAGGGTGTTTTTGCCCCTGCAGGCACGCCGCAAGCGATCGTTGACAAACTGGCACGTGAAGTCGCGATCGCAGTTAAGATGCCTGAATTTGGCGCAAAGCTGCGGCAGTTGGGTGTAGAGCCCGATGGTCGCGGCAGCAAGGAATTTGGGGCTTTTCAGACTGCTGAAGTTCAAAAGTGGCACAAGGTCGTCCAAGAGGCAGGCATAAAGGCCAACTGATAAGACAGAGAAAGGGAAACAGGTATGACAGAGTCTCATTATTCGCTGGACGGCCGATTGCCGGCGTTGCTGCGCGGACAGCAGCGTGTGCGCGGTTTATTTAACGGGCTGCCCAGCCCTGCAATCGTCGAGATGTGCGGTTACGCAGGATTTGATTTTATTATCATCGACAATGAACACGGCAGCGCCGATCTGGGCGTGACCGAGAATATGCTGCGGGCCGCACGCGCCAGCGGCATTATCCCGGTTGTGCGGTGTTTCGCTCACGACTTGCCACGTGTATTGGACATGGGGGCCAGTGCGGTGCAAATTCCCATGGTGGAGTCGGTCGAGCAGGCGCGGGAATTGGCCGCGCGCGTGTTCTATCCGCCCAAGGGCATACGAGGCAGTGCATTCAGTACACGAGCAGCAGGATACGGGGCGTTTAGCGGTGCTGGTCACACGCAGCGCAGTAACGAGGGCATCAGTCTGATCGTGATGTTAGAAACGCCCCAGGCGATCGCGCAGGCGTACGATATCGCAAGTGTAGAAGGCGTCGATGCCGTGTTTATCGGCCCGAATGATCTGGCGCATGCCATGGGGCATGGCAGCGACTGGAACGCGCCGCCAGTGCAGCAGGCAATCCGGCAAGGGCTGGCAGCCATAACGAGCGCCGGCAAGTGTCCGGGCATCATTGCGCTGACACCTGAAGATGAAGAGAAGTATGCAGCACTGGGTGCCAGGTATTTCGCCAATGTAAGTACTGCCTTGATAACCCGTGCGTTCAAACAGGCGGCCAGCAAGGGAGACGAAGCGGCACTACGCTATTGAGTCGCACGTTCCCGTTCTGCACACGAGCCAGTCGTATTATCCTAACTATACCGGGACTCATTAGACGGGCACGGCGAGTTTCTGACACCCGGACGTGTGTCGGCAGGCGTACGTAGTGTTGGTTCGGTGGTGTCAATATGCGCTGACTGAGCAAAAGGGCACCGTCGCTCCGCTATAAGCATCGCGTGTGACAGCACCGCAGGTGTTCAATTGCATTGAATACCCCTTTAGCCGGGCTTTACCCCGCCGATCGGCGGTTCTGCGTCTAGCGCGTCGGCAAACTTTCGCATGGATTTGACGAACGCATCAAGCTCGTCTTTGCTCCAGTCCTTGAAGATCGCATTGGCCATGCGTTCTCGTGCAGTGTCGATGCTTATCATTGTCGCCAAAGCGGCTGCCATGCCGGTGAGATTTACTTCTTCCGATTACGCCACTCTGGTGGTGCCGCGTCGTTCGCAATGTCTGAAAGTCGTTTTTCGCCGAACAATTGTAGCAACATATTTTCTGCGGAAATCGATGTCTCTTTAATGTGTCGATTCACCGCCGCCTCTACGGGGCAAGAGGGTTTGTCATGCACCGGGCCGAACACAAATGGCGCGGTATATCCAATGGCATCGTAGACATCTCTCATCGTAAGTTCATTGAGATCACATGCGAGCGTCCAGCCACCGCCCGGACCACCGGTCGACTTTACATGGCCAGACTCACGAAGCACAGCCATGGTGCGTCGAACTACGACAGGGTTCGTTTGAAGCATTTGTGCAATCGTATCTGAGGTGGTTGAGCCCCCGCGAAGATGCATATGGATCAGAATGTGCAGAAGTCGAGCGAGTCTGGTATCGCGTTGCATGAGTCGAAGCCTGAATATTCGTAACTTTTTATGTTACGCTATTTGGACGTTTTTGTGTAAATTTAACCCTTTGCCAGAGCAACCATGAACACATATCGTCAAACATTTATTGCCGCTAACGGAATCCGTCTGCACGTCGCAGAACAGGGTGAAGGTCCCTTGGTTATTCTCTGTCACGGTTTTCCAGAGACATCGCATGCTTGGAGGCACCAACTGGCGGCATTAGCTGACGCGGGCTACCACGCAATCGCTCCAGATTTGCGGGGCTATGGAGCTAGTGAATGTCCATCAGCGATCGGACAATACACGTCCTTGGATATCGTGAGTGACCTTGTCGCGTTGATCGATGCCTTGGGAGAGCGCGATGCCGTGGTGGTGGGGAACGATTGGGGTGCAACCATTGCCTGGCAAGCGGCGTTGCTTCGACCAGACCGTTTTCGCGCTGTCGCTGCCCTCGGGGTGCCGATGATGGGTAGGGCGCCAATGGCACCGAGTCGACTTTTTCCGCAGACGGACCAGGTGTGGTTCTACACGCATTATTTCTCTGAGCCTGGGTTAGCCGAAAGCGAACTTGAGCGCAACGTTGGCGCAACATTGCGCAAAATCTATTTTTCCGCCTCCGGTGACATCGGTGTCCGTGACCACGATACGCCCAATCCCTTTGGGCTTATACCGCGAAATGGAGGAATTCTTGATTCTTTGAGTGATCCGCCCGTGATGCCCGCATGGCTTGCTTCCGGCGATCTGGAAAAATTTGTACAAGCATTCAGTATTTCTGGTTTTCGCGGGGGGTTGAACTACTATCGCAACCTTGACCGCAATTGGGAAGTGCAAGCTGCATTTGAGGGTTTGCTCGTTCAGGTTCCCGCCCTTTATCTTGTCGGCGAACGCGACACCGGTCTGGCAATCCCCGGCATGCAGCAAATCATTGACGCCATGCCCCAGCTTGTGCCAAACCTGCATGAATCTCGGTTGATTCCGGGAGCCGGGCATTGGTTACAGCAAGAGAGGCCGGATTGCGTTAACGCTGCTTTGATTAAGTTTCTTGGCCAGCTTTAACGAGCCAGGCGGATACTTGATGTCTCCGCAAGGAATGATGGCCAATGATAGTTGGCGCAATTCGACGACTGAGTATGTTTTCATATATTGATGCGGGGTTTTACATCTTTGCGACAATTTCCCCCACTTTTGCCAACACCGCCTTGTGTACTGTGCTGTTTACTTTGTCGTTTGTGTAATAGGCGGCTACTAATAGCGGCTCGCGGTGGGGCGGCGTGATAATGGCGATGTCATTGCTCGTATCGCTGGCCGCTCCTGTTTTGTCGCCGATACGCCAGTTTGCTGGCAGTCCGGCTTTTAATGCCTGGGAGCCGGTCTGGTTCATCTCAAACATGCGTACCAGTCGTGCGCGAGACTCTGAGGACAATGCTCCGCCCAGTAAAATTTTTTTCATATTCTCGAGCATTGATTCCGGCGTGGTGGTATCCTCGTCGCCTTGCTGGATACCATTGAGTGGCTCAATATGGTCCAGTCGTGTTTTGGTGTCGCCAAGGTTGCGAGCGTAAGCGGTTAGGGCGGCAGGACCGC
>NZ_JBQEAU010000155.1:2525-7997 GCF_052108595.1 Advenella sp. | reverse complement strand
CGAATTACAGGAACACGCATAATGCAAAACAACTGGTCGTCTTTCTCCTACATCGTTACCAATCTGGCCCGCTTTATCCGCCCCAACGAAATCACGTTCAGCGGCGTCAATTCCACCATGCCCATGCTGGCCTGCCTGATGGCAAAAAAAGCCTATGAGTGGGATTTCATTTACATCAACGTGGCTGGCGGCGTGGACCCGACGCCTTCGATGATCCCCTTGTCCAGTTCCGACCCAGTGCTGGCACAGCAATCGGCCTCCATCTTTGCCAATGAAGATTTCTATGACCTGTGCACCCGCGGCAAAATGGATCTGACATATCTTGGCGCAGCCCAGATCGATGGCGAAGGCAACGCCAACAACTCGGTCATTGGCGATTGGCATTCGCCCAAGGTCCGCTTACCCGGCGGCGGTGGCGGCGCGGTCATGTTGCCCACAGCCAGGCGCGCCTGCACCTGGCGCACCGAACACTCGACGCGCACCTTTGTGGAAAAACTGGATTTTCGTACGTCCTGGGGCGGCTTTCATGGCGTGGTTACACCCATCGCCGTCTTCATAAAAAAAGACCAGCGACTGGCGCTACAGTCATTTCATCCGGAATCATCCATAGACGAAGTGGTGAGCCGAACCGGTTTTACTTTTGACCACACCGATGCCAAACCCACCGCAGCACCAACAGAGGCGGAAATCGCGGCATTGCAGTCGCTCGACCCAAACGGGCAATTCGAAAAAGACGCCGCGGTCACGCTGCGCTAGGAGACCACTGATGGGGCCAACCTCAACCATTCTGAATGACTGGCAATCAATCTGGCGCACTGCCTCGATTGAAAACCGCATTGCCTTGCAGGACGCCAGTACACAAATCCGCTACGGTCAACTGTACACATTGGTATCGCAACTGGCCGCACGCCTGCGGGCCGTGGGCATGGGCGAACAAATGCGCGTTGCAATTAATATGGAACGCGGACTGGACGCCGTGATAACGCTGCTGGCGGTGATGGTTGCGGGCGCCTGTCCCTGCCCGCTGGAGCCCGGATTGAGCCCGACAGAACGGACGCTGCGCCTGCAAAGCGGCGGGCTCACCTGGCTGCTCTCGGACGATCCGGTGCGCGATGCAGGTACAGATGATATTCGCGTCATAAACCCATTGACCCTGGCCGATGCGCGCCCATACTGGCCAACCAGCGTGTCGCCATTGAGCCCCGCGCTCATGCTGTTTACATCGGGCAGTACCGGCAAACCCAAAGGCGTATTGGAAAGCCATCGTGGCGTGCTGAACAACGCCCGCGGCATAATCGCAATGACCGAACTGTCGGCAGATGACACGCTGTTGCATGTCATGCCCATTTATCACACCAATGGACTGAACAATCAGCTATTTAGCCCACTGGCTGTTGGCGCCTGCATTTATTTTGCACCGCGTTTTTCTGCCCAAGCCATGCCGCAACTGATGGCAACTGTGGGCCCGACCATCATTACCGGCGTGCCCACCATGTATTCACGCATGCTGGCGCACCCCTTGCCAGCTGAGGCTGTCCGAAACTTGCGACTGGCCCGCTGCGGCTCTGCCCCTATCACAACTGAATTACACAAGAAAATCGAAAGTTATCTCGGGCAGCCGCTGGTGATTTCCTATGGCCTGTCCGAGGCGACGTGCACCTCTACCATGAACCCGCCGACACAACGGAAAGTCGGCTCTATCGGCAAGCCGCTAAGCGGCCAGGATATCTTCCTGCTTTCAACAAATGGTGAACGCATTACTGCAGCCCATACCAATGGCGAGATCTGTATAGATGGCGATAGCCTGATGCTGGGTTATGTAGGCGTGTCTGCACCAGGCCAGCTGGACCCGCAGGTCGGGCCGCTACGCACCGGCGATATCGGCTACGCTGACGAAGACGGTTTTTTGTACATCACAGGCCGCATCAAGGATGTCATTATTCGTGGCGGAGAAAATATTTCACCATCACAGATAGAGCACGTGATTGCCATGCATACAGACGTCGCCAATTGCTGCGTGATCGGCCAGCCCGATGAAGACCTGGGCGAAGTGCCTGTGGCCTTCATTACCGCAAGAAACAGCGACATCAACATCGACGAGGTGCATGCCCTGCTCAAAACACACCTGGCCAGAATCTATCAGCCTGCCGCTATTTTTGTACTTGATGCCCTTCCGGAAAATGCTGTCGGAAAAGTGGACCGCAAGGCGCTTGCAAAACAGCTGGTACAACGAACGCAGGCGACAGTCAGCTCATCGTAAGTTCATGCGCGCACTCGCGTGCAACCAAGCCTGTTTATCGGACATCCGAAGACATCAATGGTTGTGCTTCTCGCGTTGCAAACAAGACCAGACCAGAACAAATGCGCTTATTCAGCAAGCGCTTATGGTGTATTACTTATCACTTACCAGCACCTGCGCTCAATTAGCTGGCACGTACTTACCGTCTGAACTTGTGTGCGCTTCAGGACAAAAAATACCCTGGCTCTTGTGAGCCAGGGCGCAAAAGTACGATGGATAGGTGAATATCATTCGTACAGGGGGTATTCTATATAAAACATTGTCTATTGCCACCGTCTTGAAACACCTATTTTGTATTTTTTGTAAAAAAAAACGATGAAAGCCCGATATATACACCGTACGTTATGTTTTGACATGAGTACTTACGATCACAGCGCACTTTGCACTGTTTACTGGCATGGTGTCGAACATAGAGCCCATGCACGCGTCATTCAAGTCGCAGCGTTATTTTTATTTTCTGGTTGAACAAACGGCCACGACAATCTGATACCCCTTGAGGAAATTTCACTTGTGTTCGCACTGAATGCATTGCCTGACCCCGAGTGAAGCACACGCTTATGGTTCAGTCTTTCACTGGGGACAACACGATCCACGAGATTGGAGGTCTGACTACTGCCTTCGCCCACTACGCAACAAGAGCAACAACAACAACCCGGTGTCCGGTCAGTCTTTGGCGATGTACTCGTATTTGGCAGTATTGACGCGCGTCTGGCGCCACTCCACGGGACGATCCTGATAGGTATAGGCGGTGCGGTCAATCAAGAGCAACGGTGTAGCTTCGGCCACAGCCAGCCAGCCCGCCACCGCACTGTCGGCCTGGCAAACACTCAGCTTTTCGCGGGTATCGACAATATTGATGCCAAAATTGTTCTGATAAAAGTTATAGAGCGTACTTGAACGCTCGTGCAGGCTCTGCTCATTCAATGTAGCAAAAAGAATTTCCGGCACCTGGATTTCGTCAACCATGACCAGATCATTGTTCAGACTCAGCAGATTAAAAAAATGGAACACGTTGGCATCTTTGGGCAATTGCAAGCGCTCGCTGGCCTCGCGCGTCGCTTTCCTGCGACGAAATTTCAGCAAGCGCGTCGTTGGATACGCCTTGAAACCATCTCGGCGCTGGATCCGGAAAAATTTGAAAAAATGCTGATCGCTCTCGTGCGTGGCAACGAACGTGCCGCGTCCCTGATGGCGAATCAGAATATGTTCGCTGACCAGTTCATCGACCGCCTTGCGCAACGTACCAATAGACACACCGAATTTTTCGGCCAGCTGATTCTCTGGCGGGATGGCCTGGCCGCGAACCCACTCGCCACTTGCGAGCGCTGCCAGCAGCGACTGCTTGACTGCAAAATAAAGGGGCGTACCCGGTAAAAAGAAATCTTTGTTGTTCATAGGTGGCAGATTTTAAATGACTTGCAGCAATGATGCCATGGCTTGCGCCCCTGGCGCCAGCGGAAATCGCTTATGATGGTTTTTCACACAATTCATATAGATGATCTAGTTGACTTGGATGAATATTGCAACTATCATGCATTCAATCTGCTATGAAATGAAACACATCCAAATTGTCAATCAAAGGAGAAAACGATGATCCATGCCGTACTGCATGATTCAAAGGACACCGTTGCCGTTGCCGTCGTCGAAGGAATTACGGCCGGAATGGAGCTAAGCTGTTGGAATATGGAAGAAGACAAAATCATTACTGTCAAAGCCACCCAGGACATCCCCATTGGCCACAAGGTCGCCCTGGTGAACATGAAAGATGGCGACACCGTCTTCAAATACAGTGTCGATATCGGCAAAGTGGTTGCGCCCATCAGCGCCGGCGACCACGCCCATGTGCACAACATCAAAACCAAGCGCTGGTAAGCACTGCGAACACACTGCCACAACCGCTATCGACAGACATTCAGAGCAAGGATTTTCCTCATGGCCATTATTGATTCAAACACCACATTCCGCGGCTACAGAAGAGACAACGGGCGCGTAGGCATACGCAATCACGTTGTGATTCTGCCTGTAGACGATATTTCAAATGCAGCAGTTGAAGCTGTTGCCAACAACATCAAGGGCACTATCGGCATTCCCCACCCTTACGGACGCCTGCAATTTGGCGCCGACCTTGACCTGCACTTTCGCACGCTGATCGGCACGGGATGCAATCCCAACGTCGCCGCCGTAGTCGTGATCGGTATTGAAGAAGGCTGGACCAAAAAAGTAGTCGACGCCATCGCCCAAACCGGCAAACCGGTAGCGGGCTTTTCCATCGAACTGCACGGCGATCACGACACCATTATGCGCGCGTCTAAAAAAGCCAAGGAATTCGTGCATTACGCAACGGCGATTGAGCGTGTTGAATGCCCCATTTCCGATCTGTGGGTCTCGACCAAATGTGGCGAATCCGATACCACATCGGGCTGCGGCGCCAACCCAACCGTGGGCGATGCCTTTGATAAACTGTATGCCACGGGCAATACACTTGTGTTTGGCGAAACCTCTGAGCTGACCGGTGGTGAACAGATTGTGGCGGCCCGCTGCGCCAACGACAAAGTGCGCGAAGACTTCATGTTCATGTTCAATCGCTATCAGGACATGATCAATCGCTGGAAAACGTCTGATCTGTCCGAATCGCAGCCCACCAAAGGCAATATTGCCGGTGGCCTGACGACGATTGAAGAAAAAGCGCTGGGCAATATCCAGAAGATCGGCAAAAAATGCATGGTGGACGGCGTGCTCGACAAGGCAGAAGTGCCCACAGGCAAAGGACTTTGGTTCATGGATTCGTCTTCGGCCGCTGCCGAAATGGTCACGCTTTGCGCGGCCTCTGGCTATGCCGTGCACTTTTTCCCCACCGGCCAGGGCAATGTGATCGGCAATCCGATCCTGCCGGTTATCAAGATCTGCGCCAATCCTCGTACTGTCAGAACCATGTCGGAACACGTCGATGTGGATACGTCCGGCCTGCTGCAGCGTGAAATCAATCTGGACCAGGCAGGAGACAAACTGCTTGAATGCATGCTGGCCACCGCCAACGGTCGCTGGACATCTGCCGAAGCACTGGGCCATCGCGAATTTGTCCTGACCCGACTGTTCGAGAGCGCCTGAAACCTGGCGACCGGTATAAAAAACCAGGCCGGCCGCCACTCACAATCGTGGAGGAGACACCCCAT
>NZ_JBQEAU010000155.1:0-2425 GCF_052108595.1 Advenella sp. | reverse complement strand
CCGGTATAAAAAACCAGGCCGGCCGCCACTCACAATCGTGGAGGAGACACCCCATGAAACATCGTCACACCGCAACAAAACGCAGCATACTCAAATTCGGACTGTTGTCATTGTTCTGTGCAGGCACCACGATTGTGGCCCCGGCGGCGCAGGCTGAGTTCAAGCCCGAGCAATATATTACCTACATAGTTCCATTCGCCCCCGGCGGATTAACCGACGTGGCTGCCCGCATGGTTGCCAAGGGCGTAGGCGATAAAACCGGCTGGAATATCGTGGTCAACAACAAGGCCGGCGCCAACGGCAACCTGGGACCCGCGGAAGCAGCCCGTGCCAAACCGGATGGCAACACCTGGCTGGCCATTACCATGACCCATGCAGTCAATAAAACGCTGTTCGGACAAAAGGCCGGCTACGACATAGAAAAAGACTTTGTTCCGGTCGCCAAAATCGCCTCTTCGGCCATCATGGTTGTCGTGCCACAGAACAGCCCCATCAAATCCCTGCAGGACCTGATCGACGCCGCCAAGAAGAAAACCCTGAACGTGGGCAGCAGCGGCACCGGTACGCCACCCCATATTGCCGCTGCCCTGTTTCAGGAGCTGACCAAAACCAAAATGACGCATATCCCTTATAAAGGGGGCGCACCATCCATGGTGGATCTGATCGGTGGACAGATTGACGTGGTCTTCTCCAATTATCCGGAATCGCTGGCCTATGTACAACAAGGCAAGTTGCGGGCGCTGGCCATTACATCTGAAAAACGTGCAGTCGCCGTGCCGGATGTACCCACAACGGCAGAAGCCGGTTTGCCCAAGCTGATGGTCGACAACTTCACTGGCCTGATGGCGCCCAAAGGCACCGATCCGGCCCTGGTCAAGGAGATCAGCGACAAGGTCACAGCCGCCGTTGGAGAAAAGGCCATGGGTGAGCAACTGATCAAGCTCGGATTCGTTCCCGACCCGATGGGACCAGACCAGTTCAAAACCTATCTACATGACCAGATCGAGAAACTGGCCAAAACCATCAAAGACGCCAACATCAAAGTCAACTGAATCACACCTGGAATCTGACATTTAACATGACCAACACCATTGTCATCTCTGAATTTATGGATGAACCGGCAGTAGATCGCCTGCGCCAGATTGCGCAAGTGGACTATCGACCGGAACTTGTCGATAACCAGGAAGCACTGTTTCAGGGCCTGGCCAATGCCGATGCCCTGATCGTGCGCAATCGTACACAGGTTAATGCCCAATTGCTGGCGCACGCCCCCAACCTGCGGGTCGTGGGCCGGCTGGGCGTCGGCCTGGACAATATTGATATGGACCTGTGCGAAAACAAAGGCATTATCGTTTACCCAGCCGTCGGCGCCAACGCTCAGGCGGTTGCCGAATACGTGATTGCGACTACATTCGTGTTGCTACGGGGCGCTTACCTGGCCAGCACCCAGGTTCTAGAAGGGAAATGGCCACGCCCGCAGCTCAGTAATGGCCTGGAGGTAGCAGGCCGTACACTGGGCCTGGTGGGATTCGGCGGCATAGGCAGGCTCACTGCCAGGCTGGCAAGCGCACTGGGCATGAAGATTGCAGCATACGATCCCATGATCAGCTCAGACAGCCCCATCTGGGCGGAAACTGGTGCAATGCAAATGTCATTGGACGAACTGCTGCAACACAGCGATGTTGTAAGCCTGCACACCCCTTTGACAAAGGATACCCGCCATCTGATCAATGCCAGCCGCATTGCGCAAATGAAAGCGCAAGCCATTCTGATCAATACCTCGCGCGGCGGGATTGTAGATGAACAGGCGTTGGTAGCCGCCCTGCAGACCGGTAAACTGCGCGGCGCAGCGCTGGATGTCTTTGAGGACGAACCGGTGAAGGCGGAAAACCGCCTGCCTGATATGCCCAACCTGATATTGACGCCGCATATTGCCGGCCTGACGCAAGAAGCCAACGAGCGGGTATCGGGGGTGATTGCGGAGAAGGTAATAGGGTATTTGAACGGACTTACTTGATGTGTCCAACGCCTTGGGCTCATCAGACCCATCGCTGAGCCTGTTTGATCAAAGTGTTAACCCCATGCTCCTTCGGACGAGTTTCACAGGAGCACTCTTTCCTGGCCAGTACCAGGATAGCCAAAGCACTGCGCGCCACCGCTCCCCGATAGCATGAGCACGCAACTTGGTACTTGTTGGAAAATATCCGAGAGCTTTTGTCTATAACGAATAAGGTCGGCTCTTTGGTCGCTCTTATCCTGCGCGCATGACATGCCGCAATGCCACCGTTACTTGCATACTTCTGACCCGTTCTCACGTAATCCATAACATGGGACCGACGGACGCAATATCAACGATCCATCTTGCAAGAAACGTATAATACAACCCACATTTTACCGAAATTCGTGGCTGTTGCCCGCCGCTTGC
>NZ_JBQEAU010000154.1:3352-8302 GCF_052108595.1 Advenella sp. | reverse complement strand
GTGAGATGGAAACAGCCATGAACGCGATTGCCGGCGTAGTCACTTGCGGTCTCTTTGCGCTTGAGCCGGCAACCGTGGTAATGGTTGCCAAGCAGCAGGGGGTAGACATTCGCGAACGCTGATGTCATATTCCTGTCATTGAACGGTCTTAAACTTCTCTTATCTTTCTTATTGCAGGCATCGCCATGGCACAACATACCAATACCCGCTTTGATGCGGAACTCGAAGATATCCGCTCCCGTTTTTTACGCATGGGTGGCCTTGTAGAGGCAATGATCGAAGACAGCATGCTGATTCTGGCCGACGGCAATCTGACCGTGGCTGAACGGGTGTTCGAGCGGGAAAAGGAAGTCAATCGCCTGGAAATGGATATTGACCATTCGATAGCCCAGGTACTCGCATTGCAGCAACCCACGGCAGTGGATTTGCGCCTGGTGATATCGGTGTCCAAAATGCTCACTGACATGGAGCGCTCAGGAGACGAAGCCGAAAAAATCGCCAAAATGGCGCGTCGCCTGTACGAAAGCCCCAGTCGCTACGAGCCGATCGTGGATATGACTCACTTTGCCGTCGGCGTCCAGAAAATGCTCAATCGCAGCCTGGATGCCTTTGCGCGCCGGGATGCCATTTTGGCCGCTGAAGTCGTGCGCAGCGACAAAAAGATCGACAAGCAATGGAAAAGCATATTGCGTGAGGTGAGCAGCTATATGATTGAAGATCCACGCACCACCTCGGCATGTATAGACTTGATCTTCATTGCCCGCGCCCTGGAGCGGATCGGCGATCATGCCAAGAATATGGCAGAGCGGGTCATTTATCTGGTGCAGGGCGAAGACGCCCGCCACACCAGCGTCAAGAAAGTCGAATCCATGGCGCGTGGCGACGAAGAACTGCCTGAGCCTTCAGCCTCAGCCCCAGTATCGGGCGAAGACAACTGACATTTTCCACGCGTCAGTTCCCCGGGGTATTGAGAAGTGAACTGCACTGAACGATATCCAGTAAGCAATACTCGGTAAGCAATATCCAATATGAATAAGCAGCAATAATAAATGACTCCGCATGAAAGTGCGGAGTTTTTTTTGCCATAATAACCGCCTGCATATCGGCAGACACTGGAGCAGACAAGCCTGCCTCTCGTATCAGCAGGCAGCAAAGCAGGCAAGCTCATGGCCAAGGGAAGGGGCGCATGCAATGCGCAGGTGAGCGTTAAAAGAGGGGGCTCTTACCGTGCCGTGCCGGCCACAAAAAACCGGGCCAGGCCCGGTCAAGATGTCGTTATTGCGTGTGCAATAGACAGTGTGCAGCATGACAGCGCAGCATCACAGGTGTGATGCTGTCGGAAATGTTTCAGGCTGAAGGCGGCACGTAGCCCTGGGCTTCGACGTCCACATCGTCAAACAGAAAACTTTCCATTTGCTGCTGCAGATATTTACGGGCCCGGGCATCAGCCAGGTTCAGGCGGTTCTCATTGACAATACGCGTTTGAATGTCAGTCCACTGCTGCCAGGCTTCTTTCGAAATTGAGTTCCAGATCTTGGTGCCCAATTCTCCCGGATAGGGTGGGTAGTCCAGACCTTCGGCCTCTTTTTTCAGTTTGATACATTGAATCATTCGGGCCATGGCAATTCTCGCTTAAAGTTTTTTGATAAAGATATGACTGTTGCGACTACGATTGTAGTTCATTTGCTTTTCCTGGGGCAAATCGTTGATCGTACCCTGAACGAAGCCGCGTTTGATAAACCAGTGCGAGGTGCGTGTGGTCAGTACGAATAGCTTTTTCATGCCCATGGCGCGTGCCCGCGCTTCGGTGTGACGCAATAGGATTTCTCCTTCACCGGAGCCCTGCCATTCGGGGTTGACGATCAGGCAGGCCAATTCCGCCATCTGGTCCTGGGGAAACGGGTTGAGCGAGACACAGCCATAAATGACGCCGTCGTGCTCCAGGACAGTGAAGCGCTCTACATCGCGTTCAATCACATGGCGGCCACGCGGCACCAGTGTGCCATCAGCCTCCAGCGGCTCGATCAGTTGCACGATCGCGCCGATGTCGTCAATGGTGGCGGTGCGCAAGTCATCCAGCGTGTCTTCGACCACCATGGTGCCAACGCCATCATGGGTGAAATATTCCAGCAAAATGCTGCCATCCAGATCGAATGGAATCAGGTGAGCGCGGGCCACGCCCCGCTTGACCGCCTTGGCGGCGTGGGACAAATAACTGCGTGTATCCACGTCAAGCGTGCCGTCGCGAATCATGGCTTCGGCATCTTCGCGTGCAATTTCCGTGATAATCTGGCCAAGGCTGTCGCGCAGCATGCGGTTTTGGGTCAGGAAAATCAGTTTTTCGGCACGCAGGGCAACCGCCGTACTGGTGGCAATGTCTTCCATCGCCAGATTGAATGCTTCGCCTGTCGGTGAAAAGCCAATTGGCGAGAGCAGCACCACTCCACCATGGGACAATACTTTTTTCATGGCATCCAGATCGAACTTGCGCACCTTGCCGGTATGACGAAAATCGACGCCGTCGATCACGCCGATGGGCTGGGCCGTGACAAAGTTGCCTGAAATGATATGAATCTGGGCGTTGGACATGGGCGTGTTGGGCAGCCCCTGGCTGAATGCCGCCTCGATATCTAGCCGGATTTCACCGGCCGCTTCCTTGGCGCACTCCAGGGCCTCGGCAGAGGTGGGTTCCGGTTCACGACCAAACTGGAAGGAAAACCCTTTGAGGCGCAACTGTTCGTTTACCTGGGGCAGGCAGCCGTGAACCAGTACAATGTGCACCCCTAGCGAGGTAAGCAGGGAAAGATCCTGAATCAATGCATTGAGTGCGCCGGCCTGGATCAGATCGCCACCAAATCCAACCACAAATGTCTTATTGCGCAGGGTATGCACATAGGGGGCGACATCGCGAAACCATCGCACAAATTGTGCGGGAACAAATTCAGGTGCATCCTGGGCAGAATAGGTTTCAGGGTCGGGGGCAATGGTCACGGTGGTATGGGTTCCTTGAATTGATGTGAAATACCGCTATCTGATGTATATGCGGCCTGCCAAAATTATAATGTTGGCTGAATGAACTGATTGAAATTGTATGAAAAAAAAGGAAGATAGGGCCGCTGATACGGCAAAGAAACCACAGAATGCGCGCGAAAGCGCTCCTTCGCGTCCTGTGCGTGCGCCACGCGAGTTCCCGCCCATCACCTATCCGGAATCGCTGCCTGTCAGTGAGCGACGACATGAAATCGCCCAGGCGCTGCAGGAAAACCAGGTCATCATTGTCAGCGGAGAGACCGGCTCGGGCAAAACCACGCAATTGCCCAAGATCTGCCTTGAGGCCGGGCGGGGCCGTACGCGCCTGATCGGCCATACCCAGCCAAGACGGCTGGCGGCGACCTCGGTTGCCCGCCGGATTGCCGAAGAGCTCAATACGCCACTGGGCGAGCTGGTTGGCTACCAGATCCGGTTTAACGACCGGACGGGTCCGGATGCAGCGATCAAGCTGATGACAGATGGCATTTTACTGTCTGAATCGCAAAAAGATCCGTTGCTGCGCAAGTACGATACGATCATTATTGACGAAGCGCATGAGCGCAGCCTGAATATTGACTTTCTGCTAGGCTTTTTGTGTGTGCTGTTGCCGCGCAGGCGCGACCTCAAGCTGATTATCACATCTGCAACCATTGATGCAGACCGCTTTGCCCGGCATTTTGCCGATGCCAATGGCAAACCGGCGCCGGTCATCGAAGTGTCGGGTCGGCTGTTCCCCGTCGAAGTGCGCTACCGGCCGGTACGTTTTCTGGATGACGAAGACGAGACCAAGCCGACACGGTCGGCAGCAAACGAAGCGCGGCGCCTGGATCGTGATGGCGAGAAAGAGCTGGTTGACGGCATTGTGGCTGCGGTTGACGAGTGTGCCACACATGGTGCCGGTGACATATTGATATTTTTGCCGGGTGAGCGCGAGATACGCGAGGCAGCCGAGGCGCTGCGCAAGCACCATCCGCCCAGCACCCAGATCCTGCCGCTGTTTGCCCGCATGTCGCAGCAGGAGCAGGAACGCATTTTCCGTCCCGATACCAATCAGCGCCGGGTGATCCTGGCCACCAACGTGGCTGAAACCTCGCTCACGGTACCGGGCATTCGCTTTGTCGTCGATAGCGGGCTGGCTCGCGTCAAACGCTATTCGTGGCGCAACAAGGTCGAGCAACTGCAGATCGAACCCATCAGTCAGGCCTCGGCCAACCAGCGTGCCGGGCGTTGCGGCCGCATCGGCCCGGGCATCTGTATCCGTCTGTATGACGAAGAGGGTTTTGCCCAACGCGCGAAATTTACCGATCCGGAAATTCTGCGATCATCACTGGCCGCTGTCATCCTGCGTATGAAAGCGCTACGCATGAGTGATATCGAGTCGTTTCCGTTTGTCGACCGGCCGGCGGGCAAGGCGGTGGCCGATGGTTATAATCAGTTGCAGGAACTGGGCGCCCTGGATGAACACAATGCCTTGACTGCGATCGGCAAGACGCTGTCATTATTGCCGCTGGATCCGCGCATCGCGCGCATGATTCTGGCCGCCAACGATCAGCATTGCCTGCATGAGTTATTGATCATCGCAGCAGCGCTGTCTATCCAGGACCCGCGCGAGCGCCCCTTCAATGCACGCGAGGCCAGCGAGCAGGCGCATGTACGGTTTCGCGACGACAAGTCCGAATTCATGTCTTACCTGAAATTGTGGAATTGGTATGAGGACGCGGTGCGCCACAAGGGTTCGCAGCGCAAACTGGTTACCCAGCTGCGCGGTGAATTTCTCTCGCCCTTGCGTTTGCGCGAATGGCACGATGTGCACACGCAATTGCTGCAACTGGTGCGCGAGCAGGGCTGGCGTGTCAATACGACCGAAGCAACGTTTGAGCAGGTGCACCGCGCATTGCTGACTGGCTTGCTGGGCAACAT
>NZ_JBQEAU010000154.1:0-3342 GCF_052108595.1 Advenella sp. | reverse complement strand
CGGCCTCAAAAGCGAGGAGAGCGCCCAGTATCAGGGGGCGCGCGATATCCGTTTTGTGGTTCACCCCGGTTCGACGCTGATCAAGAAAAGCGGCAAATGGATTGTGGCTGCCGAACTGGTGGAAACGACCCGACTGTTTGCGCGGTGCATTGCCAATGTGGACCCTCGCTGGATCGAGTCTGCCGGTGCGCATCTGCTGAAGAAACATTGGTCCGACCCGGCATTCAATGCCAGTCGCGGGCAGGTGCTGGCCAACGAGCGAGCCACGCTTTATGGCCTGATGGTCTACAGTGGTCGCAAGGTCAATTACGGACGCATCGCACCGGGCGAGGCGCGGGAGATCTTTATCCGGCAGGCGCTGGTTGACGGGCAGATTACCGCTACGCTACCGTTTATCGCACATAACGCCAAGGTCATCCGGGAAATTGAAAAAATGGAGCATCAGGCCAGACGGCCTGATATTCTGATCGACGACGAATTGATCTTCGCCTTTTACGATAAACAGATTCCTGCCGATGTGTGCCAGACGCAGACGTTGGTGAACTGGTACGGCAAGCTGGACCAGACGGCTGCCCGGCAATTACTGCTGAACCGGGAAGATCTCATGCGTCACGAGGCATCGGGTATTACCTCGGATGTCTTTCCCAAGCGCACCGAATGGGAGGGCATGTCTTTGGCCCTGTCTTACCATTTCGAACCCGGCTCGCCCAAAGACGGGGTGACCGCAACCATTCCGGTGTTTCTGCTCAATCAGGTAGATCCGGTGCAAAGCGAATGGCTGGTGCCGGGCATGCTCAAGGAAAAAGTGCTCCATCTGCTCAAATCGCTGCCGCAGAAATTGCGGCGTCACTGCGTGCCGCTGCCCGACTATGCCCAGGGGTTCTTTGAACGCTGGTTTGACAATGCCGCCAATCCGGACCGTTCGCTGGTGGTGGCGCTGGCCGATGACATTCGTGATGAACTGACGATTCGCGTGGCTACCAGCGACTTCAAGCCGGAAACGTTGCCGGCCCATCTGTTCATGAACTTCCGGGTAGTGGATGAACATGGCCGTATGCTCTCGGCTGGTCGCAACCTGAGCCAGTTGAAGGCAGAACATGCACCGGCTGCGCAGGCATCGTTTCAGTCTATGGTCAGTCGCGACAAATCGGTGGCCCAGGTGGTCAGCCAGGACGATATTGTGGAATGGAATTTCGGCCAGTTGCCGGAAATCATGGAAATCCGCAAGAAGAATGACGTCTTCATCGGTTACCCGGCGCTGGTGGATCTGGGGCAAAGCTGCACCATTGATGTGTTCGATGACCCCGATATGGCTGCACGCAAGCACCGGCAGGGGCTGCTGCGCCTGTTTCGCATCGCCATGAAAGATCAGTTAAAGCAACTGGCCAAATCTATTCCGGAACTCACGCGCATGGGTATGCTGGCCGTTTCGCTGATGAATCAGGAGAGCTTGCGTGATCAGATTATTGAGGCGGCCCTGGGACAGGCCTGCCTGGCCGAGCCGCTGCCGGCCAATGCCGAGCAGTTCGAAGCGCGCCGTCTGGATGCCAAGGGCCGTATCGGTTTATTGATTCAGGAAGAGGCTCGGCTGGCACTGGCCACCCTGACAGAGTGGGCGGCACTGCAAAAGAAACTGGTCTCGGTACGTTCTTCGGCCAAGACGCTGCACGACGATATTGTGGCAGGCGCAAGTGCCTTTATGACGGCGCAGTTTCTGACCGACCACTCACACAGCCGGCGAGCCCATTATCTGCGCTATCTGAAGGCGGCGTCGGCGCGTATCGATAAATACCGCAGCGATCCGGCGCGCGATGCCCGCCTGATGCAGGAAATGGCTCCTCTGGCGCTTAACTACCAGCGCATGCGCAGCGCGCTCAAAGGCCAGGCTGACGAGCGGCTGGATGACTTTTTCTGGATGCTCCAGGAACTGCGCGTGGCTCTGTTTGCGCAGGAGCTGCGCACCCCGGTGCCGGTGTCGGTACGGCGTTTGCAAAAAAGCTGGGAAAGCCTTAATCGTTGATACAATAGCATATGACTTCAGTAGATGCTTCTCCCACATTTGTCCATTTGCGCACCCACTCGGAATTTTCCGTGGTGGACGGGACTGCGCGCATCAGCGAGCTGGTTGCCGCCGCTGCTGCCTATTCGCAACCGGCCATCGCGCTGACTGATTTATCCAATCTGTTTGGCTTGATCAAATTCTACAAAGCAGCCAGGGCCAAGGGCATCAAGCCCATCGCCGGATGCGATGTGTGGCTGGCCAATGAGCAGGATCGCGATAAGCCATTTCGCGCGCTGTTGCTGGTACAAAACCGCCAGGGCTATCTGGCCCTGTGCGAGGTGCTCTCGCGCGCCTGGACTGCCAATCAGTACAAGGGCAGGGCGGAATTGCAGCGCGAGTGGCTGGAAAACCAGCCAGGGCTGATTCTGCTTTCCGGCGGCATGGCTGGCGACGTTGGTCAGGCCTTGCTTGCGGGGCGGATAGACCAGGCTGAAGCACTGGCGCGCCGCTGGGCCGCGTGGTTCCCTCGTTCCTATTTTATTGAACTGCAGCGCACCGGTCCGCAGGCCGATGAGCGCTATGTGCAACTGGCCATGCAACTGGCTGCCCGTCTGGATTTGCCGGTTGTTGCCACCCACCCGGTACAGTTCACCCGGCCCGAAGACTTCCGTATGCACGAAGCCCGCGTCTGTATTTCCGATGGCGAGCTGCTGGGCAACAAATCGCGCACCCGCCGCTTCTCAGAAGACCAGTATGTGCTCAGTTCGGCACAGATGGCCAGCAAGTTTGCCGATGTGCCTTCGGCCATCGCCAATACGGTTGAAATCGCCCGCCGCTGCTCACTGACGCTGTCGCTGGGTAAACCGCATCTGCCCGATTTTCCGACGCCCGATAATAGTTCTCTGGACCAATATCTAATCAAACTGTCCGAAGACGGCCTGGAAATACGGTTAAAGCAACTGTACCCGGACGAACAGGAGCGGGAAAAGGCGCGAGCTGCCTATCAGGACCGGCTCAAACTGGAATGCAAAACCATCATTGGCATGGGGTTTCCTGGCTACTTTCTGATCGTGGCGGACTTTATCAACTGGGGCAAGCAGAACGGGGTGCCGGTAGGTCCGGGGCGTGGTTCTGGTGCCGGTTCGCTGGTGGCGTATGCCTTGGGCATTACCGATCTTGACCCCTTGCGCTACGATTTGCTGTTCGAACGGTTCCTGAATCCCGAGCGGGTTTCCATGCCCGACTTCGATATTGACTTCTGCCAGGATAACCGCGAAAAGGTGATTGAGTACGTCAAGGAAAAATACGGGCGCGACGCGGTCAGCCAGATAGCCACTTTT
>NZ_JBQEAU010000153.1:6221-8303 GCF_052108595.1 Advenella sp. | reverse complement strand
TTTCATTTCGAACCGACATATTTCATTTGCAATTGCACGTCGCCTCGTCGCTTCTACCGCCTGCTAGCTTTCCTGCAGACTTTCTACTGTCGTGGGTTCGGCCGGCACCCTGTTGTCGCCGGGCAACGCCACGGCCTGCACTTCAATGGCCTGATCACCGGCCAGCGCATCCTCAAGCACAAAAGCCGCCGCCCTTTCAGCAACCATGACCACCGGCACATTGGTATTTCCCGATACCAACGTAGGCATAATCGACGCGTCAACCACACGCAGCCCCTGCAGGCCCCTGACCACCAGCCGGTGATCGACGACTGCCATCGGGTCCGCTGCGGGCCCCATCTTCGCGGTGCCCGATGGGTGGAAAATCGTGGCCCCATTCTCGCGACAGAAATGCAGAATCTCATCGTCGCTGCGGACATCGCGTCCAGGCTTGACCTCGCCCTTCATCAAGGACTGCATCGGCTGGGCGTCTGCGAGCTTTCTGGTTAACCGCACCCCGGCAATCGCTGTGCGGCGATCCAGGTCGGTTGCCAGGTAATTGGGCTGCATCGCCGGCGCCTCGAACGGGTCGGTCGAACGGATGCGCAGATAACCCCGCGATTCGGGACGTAACTGGCACACGGAAAAGGTGCAGCCTGAAAAGTCATGGACCTTGCCACCGGCCATATCGGCCGACAGCGTGCCAAAATGAAACTGCACATCGGGACGCGCATCGGTATCAGACAAGGCGTTGCAGAACAGGGCGCCCTGGTTGATACCAATGGCCAGCGGACCGCCCCGCACCAACGCCCATTGCAAGCCCATCTTTGCCTTGCCGCTCCAGCTGCGCAACAGATCGTTGGTGGTAATAGGCTTGTTCACTTCGTAGATCAGCCGAAACTGCAAATGGTCCTGAAGATTCTCGCCCACACCATTGAGCGCGTGCACCATGGGAATGCCCAGCGGACTCAGGTGCGCTGGATTACCCACACCCGACAGTTGCAATAGCTGCGGAGACTGCAGGGCGCCCGCGCACAGGATGACTTCCCGGTTTGCGTTTAATGTCTTGATTTTCCCGCGCTGGCGATACTGGATCCCTGCCGCTTTTTTTCCACGGAACAGAATCCGCATGGCTTGCGCTTCGGTTTCGATACGCAGGTTCGGGCGTCGCCTGGCCGGGTTCAGATAGGCGACTGCCGTAGAACAGCGCCGACCGTTGCGGGTCGTCAACTGATAATATCCGGCCCCACGCTGGTCCCCCGTATTGAAGTCCTTGCGCGACGGTATGCCAAGACTGTTGGCCGCGCCGATCAGCGCATCGACCAATTCGTGACGGGTCGGAATCGACGTGGCATTCAGCGGCCCCTCTGTCCCATGGGTCGGACCGGGCCCGAGATCATTATTTTCCAGTTTACGAAAGTACGGCAGGCAGGCATCCCAGCTCCATCCCTTGTTGCCCAGCGCTTCCCAGTGGTCATAATCTTCCTTTTGCCCCCGTATGTAGATCAGGCCGTTGATGGAGCTGCTGCCGCCCAGCGTTTTACCGCGCGGCCAGTAAATCCGGCGGTCCAGCATATTGTGATCGGGATCGGTATAAAAGCCCCAGTTCAACCGCGGATTGAACATGGTCTTGCCATAACCGATAGGAATATGAATCCACATATTGCGATCAGCCGGTCCTGCCTCGAGCAGGCACACTGAATATTTGCCGTTCTCGCTCAACCGGTTGGCCATCACGCACCCGGCCGAGCCGCCGCCCACCACTACATAATCCACACTCTCTTGCATAGTCTTGTCTGCCTGCCAGTTCTGATTTGGTGGGTCAAGTGTGCGTCTGGCGAGCCGCTATTTGTTAGGGGTATACACCAATCATTTCAATTTTGAAACGATAACCGCCATTTTCATTTCATTTACCGGAACGGATAGTTTCAAATTGTTGGATATTTAACTTTTTTTATTCCACAATAAATATAGAGACAACCATGACCATGACAAATCAAGAATCAAAACATCTGCGTATTCTGACTGTGATAGAGCACCTGGCTTGCGCCAGTTATCCGCTGTCACTGGCACAGATCGCCCAGCGAACCGCATTGCCCAAGG
>NZ_JBQEAU010000153.1:0-6211 GCF_052108595.1 Advenella sp. | reverse complement strand
CAGTGTCCTGCGGCTTTTGCAGCAGTTGCAGGAGGCTGCCTATGTGACGAGACTTCCCGATGATCGTGGCTATGTGCTGGGCGCCTGCTCACATCAACTGGCGCTGTCCGTGCTCAGTTCCACGCACTTTGATCGCATGTGCCGGCTGCTGCTTGGAAAATTGGTGGCTGCCACCGGCGAAACATGCAATCTGACCGCGCTGATCGACAATCAGGTGCATTATCTGGCGCGTGTCGAACCCGAGAGCGACATGCGCCTGCAACTGCATCTGCGCACTGGCGCCCATGTACCGTTGCACTGCACCGCCAGCGGCAAGCTGTTTCTGGCGATGATGCCCGATGTGCACCGCAACTGCCTGCTCGATACCCTGCCGCTACCGGTCATGACACCCAAAACCATTACAGACCGGCTGCGTCTTGCACATGAACTGGGACTGATCGCGCAACAAAGAATCGGCACTGACAACGAAGAGTTCGTCAAGGGCATGGTCGCCATTGCCGTGCCGGTTCAGAACGACCGCGGTCGCGTCATCGCGGCTGTCGCCTGCCACGCCCCAACCGCCACGCATTCATTTTCCGACCTGTTCACGTTCTCCAGCTTGATGAAGGACACTGCCCTGGCGCTGGGTCAGGTGCTGGCCGGCAATGCAAAGCCCGGCGACAGACAGGATATCGAAATCCCATGACAATCCATTTTCTCCCTTCCATCCACAGCCGTACTCCACTGCCTTAAACAACTGATCTATAGGTGATCTCATGAACAAACGTCCTTTTTTGCGTTCCCTGGTCCTGTCCGCTGTCACACTTGTCCCGGGCCTGCCTTCCCAGGCCTGGGCTCAAAACGACACGATTAAAATCGTTGTCGGTTATCCGGCAGGTGGAATTCTTGATGCGCTGGCGCGTGCTGTCGCCGAAGAGTACAGGAAAGCCGGCAACGGCCAGGCTTATGTCGAAAACAAGCCGGGCGCCTCTACCATGATGGCGGCAACGGAAGTTGCACGGGCCAAACCCGATGGACGCACCGTCCTGCTCTCACACTCCATGCCGTTTACCAGTTATCCCTACACCTATGCCAAGCTCAATTACTCACCCAACGATCTGGTGCCCGTGGCCAACCTGGCCAACGTGCCGATTGTGATGTCTACGGGCAGCGTCCAACCGTACAAAACGATTCAGGAATATATGGCAGCAGTCAAGGCTGACCCGGCGCTTGGCGCGGTCGGCCTGGCCGGGCTGGGCGGCCCCACGCACTTTGGCGTATTGCAGATGGCCAAGCACCAGAACGTCAAACTCGAACCGGCCTCCTATTCCGGCGGCCCTCAACTGGTCAATGATGAAATGGGCGGCCATGTCCCGCTGGGCGTGGACGCGGCCGGTGCGCAGATGGAACTGTATCGCGCCGGAAAAATCCGTTTTCTGGGGCTGGCAGGCACCCAGCCGGTCAGCTTCCTGCCTGGCGTCAAAACCCTGCATGAGCAGGGCATCGAAGGATTCGAGAACGTAAAAATCTGGTATGGCGCCTATGTGCCAAAAGGCACGCCACCGGAAACCGTCGCCCGCCTGGAAAAATCGTTTATCGCCATTGCCAAAAATGCCGAGTTGCGCAAGAACTTCGAAAAGCTGGGTCTGGAGCTAACCGGCGAATCGGCAGCCAGCATGAAGGCATTACTGGAGAAGGAAAATAAAGTCTGGGGGCCGATTATCAAGGAATCGGGCTTCAAGGCAAATTGATTCGATGCGGCAGTTGATCTGTCGCAATTGGGGCGTGCCTGGCGAGGGCGCTGTCCGTCCATCAAAATAACAGGCGCCTCATGCAAGCGCCCTGGGCCAACGACAAATGATCTGACAGGTTCAGGCCAGTACTGCCTGCCAGAGTGCGTCTTGCAGCGCCACCTTGTCCAACTGCGTTGTGCCGACAAAAACCAGCGGCCCGGCGGCAATTGTCGGCGTTGCCGGTTCAAGGCTAACGCGCTGGCCTCGCACATAATGCAACACGCAACTTCTTTTTTCCGGTCCCAGCAATACAATGCCCTTGGCGCGCAGAACCGGCGCCGGCATTTGGCTGAAAGCCGCAAGTAACCGCTGCTCATCAAATGCAACGGCATTGTCAAAACAGTAAGACTCAAATGACTGCCCGACAGGCGCTATTGCCTGCCGGCCGGTAAACAGCCCGGTACCAGCGCTGCTGGTCGTTTGTGCTTGTAA
Source organism: Advenella sp. (assembly GCF_052108595.1). Taxonomy (NCBI): domain Bacteria; kingdom Pseudomonadati; phylum Pseudomonadota; class Betaproteobacteria; order Burkholderiales; family Alcaligenaceae; genus Advenella; species Advenella sp. Next base: position 4,007 of record NZ_JBQEAU010000153.1, on the reverse strand, counting down.
GGCGTGCTGCCCTGTCGAGGACAACAATAGCGTCCAGTCGAACTGGCCGTTGCTGCCGGCAAACACCGGAACACCCGGCGCCGTCTCATGCAGCCAGGCCAGCACTTGCTTGCGCCGCGCCGCATCCACCAGATCAATTTTATTGAGCAGAATCATATGGGCTGCGGCAATCTGCGCTTTCACCATCTCGCCGGTATGTCGATCCTCACACTGTTCAAGCACGGCGGCTGCATCCACTATGGTGACAATGGACTGCAAGGAAAATCCCTGGCCAAGCGCGCCGATCTGCGCGATCTTTTTGGGATCGCTCACTCCGCTGCCCTCGATAATCAGTCCATCCAGATTGGCCGCCTGCTTTTCAATTGCCATCAGCGCATTCATCAACTCGCCCCCCATGGAGCAGCACACACACCCGTTGCGTAGCGAGATGACGCCGTCCCCACTGACCGATTGAATCAGTGAAGCGTCAATATTGATGGCGCCGAAATCATTGACCAATACCATCAGTCGCAAGCCATGGGGCGCCTGCAGCAGGTGATTGAGGACCGTGGTTTTGCCGGCCCCCAGAAAGCCTCCCAGCACGGTCAGCGCGATGGTCTGGCTCATGTTTCTATCTGCGGGCAGGGAAAGATCGTGCCACCCAGCACGGTGCCCCAGATCCTGATGTCCTTGAGCCGGGTCGGATCAACCGCCAGCGGATCTTCTTCAAGGATGGCGAAATCGGCCTGTTTGCCGGTCTCGATACTGCCGATCCGGTCATCCAGCTTAAGCGTATAGGCTGCGCCCAGCGTCATGGCATGCAAAGCCTGCTGCACCGAAATCCTGTTTTCCTCGCCCAGCACGCGACCAGACGCCGTCATTCTGTTGACGGCGCACCAGGCCGTAAACAGGGGCGCAATGGGGGTGACAGGCGCATCCGAATGCAATGAAATCGGCACGCCGGCAGCCAGCGCCGTCGCCGCGGCATTCAAGCGGTTGGCGCGCTCGGGACCCATGGTCATTTCATAATGGGCATCGCCCCAATAGTACAGATGGTTGGCAAACAGGTTGGCGCACACACCCAGGCTGGCCATGCGCCGGAACTGCGCCGTGCTGGCCATCTGGCAGTGCTGCAGGGTATGCCTGTGGTCGCGGCGCGGACTGGCGGCAAGCACCGTTTCCAGGGCATCGAGCGCCACGTCGGTCGCCTCGTCGCCATTGGTATGGATATGCACGGTCAGCCCGGCGTCATGATAGGTCTGGATCAGCTCGCGCAACTGTTGCGGCGGAATCACCCAGATACCGTTCTCCTGTGCACCTGCCGGTGGCTTGTAATAATGCGGCCAACGCAGCCTGGCGGTAAAGCCCTGAATGGAGCCGTCCACGATTAGTTTGACAATGCCAAAACTGAGTTTGTCCGTGTTGCGCGCAATGCTGGGCAGCACCCGATCCAGTCCCTTACCTTGCGGGTCACGCAAGGGCGCATACGCCGGCACCAGGCGCAGCGGAAACGTATCGCCGCCGGTAGTCTCTGCCAGGCTGGCCAGTGTTTCCTCGCTCAGGTCATTAACCAGGTCGGTCGCTGTCGTGACGCCAGCCAGCTGCGCAACCCGGGCAAAGTTCCAGATGCCATGGGAAGTTTGTCCCTCATCAAAATAGACATTGCCAATCTTGCGGAACACCAGATACATGGCGGCAAATTCCTGCAATTGGCCCGTCAGCTTGCCCGAGGCGTCACACTCGACGCCATCGATACCCGAATCAGCGGTGATCCCGGCCATCTGCAGCATGGCTGTGTTTACGTTCATCAAATGGATACTGGCATGAAGCACCACGACCGGCCGGCTGGGGGAAACCTGGTCCAAGTGTTCGGTGGTTATCCGTTCACCCTGGAAATAAATCGGATCAAAACCCCACGCGCACAGCGTTTTGGCGGGGTCTGTCATGGCCTGCTCGGCCTGCTGCAAGCGCGCAACAACCGCTTGCAGCGTTTTCAGACCTTTCCACAGGCGCCCGTCAGGACCGCGCCTGTCGTAAAACCCAACATAGGCAAAACTCCACATGCCGCCTTCTAGCAGATGGCTATGCCCTTCAATCAAGCCGGGCATGATGAATTTATCCGCAAACCGGTCGTCCACTACCGCCTTGCCCCAGCCCTGTAATGAAGCCAGATCGCCGGCGCCAAGAATGCGGCCATCCCTGACCGCTACATGCGTGGCCCGCGGCTGTGCAGGATTCATGGTGATAATACTGCGCGCACGATAAATGCGTATCTCAGCATTGCCCGATATAGATGGCGACATGTTTACTCCTCCTTTGACCTGCACATATTACTATAGGCAGATATACAAATTCTACATTACGAGATTATTTATCTCGTTTTTTAAAATTTATATTGACCAAACCCCACTTAGCCTCGTATTATTAACAAAAAATCGGAATCTTTCATACCGAATATTCATATTTACACGAACAAAGTGAGGATACGTCAATCATGAACACGTCAACACCCCAGCAGTCCCCCCAAAAAGCCGTTAGCGGCGTCCAGAAAATGACACCATCGGAGGCTTTTGTTGAAACTATGGTCGCCAATGGCGTAACCAATATCTTTGGCATCATGGGCTCCGCCTTTATGGACGCCATGGATATCTTCGCCCCGGCGGGCATCCGGCTGATTCCTGTGGTTCACGAACAAGGCGGCGCGCACATGGCAGACGGCTATGCGCGGGTCAGCGGCCGCCATGGCGTGGTGATCGGCCAGAACGGACCGGGCATCAGCAACTGCGTGACAGCGATTGCCGCTGCCTATTGGGCACACTCTCCTGTCGTGATGATCACACCGGAAACCGGCACCATGGGCATGGGGCTGGGCGGCTTTCAGGAAGCCAACCAGTTACCGATGTTCCAGGAATTCACCAAATACCAGGGACATGTCAATAATCCGAAACGCATGGCCGAATATACCGCCCGCTGCTTTGACCGGGCACTGTCCGAAATCGGCCCGACCCAGTTGAATATTCCCCGTGATTATTTCTATGGTGAAATCGAAACCGAAATTCCACAGCCGCAGCGCCTGGATCGTGGTGCCGGTGGTGAAAAAAGCCTGAACGAAGCGGCCGAACTGCTGGCTACCGCCAAATTCCCCGTTATCCTTTCCGGCGGTGGCGTTGTCATGGCCGATGCCGTCGAAGAATGCAAAGCACTGGCCGAGCGGCTGGGCGCGCCCGTGGTCAACAGCTATCTGCACAATGACTCGTTCCCCGCCAGCCATCCACTGTGGGCCGGTCCGCTGGGCTACCAGGGCTCCAAGGCTGCCATGAAGTTGATCGCACAGGCCGATGTCGTTGTGGCGCTGGGCTCACGCCTGGGCCCATTCGGCACCCTGCCACAACATGGCATGGACTACTGGCCCAAGGAAGCGAAGATCATCCAGATTGATGCCGACAACAAAATGCTCGGCCTGGTGAAGAAAATTTCAGTTGGCATTTGTGGCGATGCAAAGGCCGCGGCTGTCGCATTACTTGAGCGCCTGCAGGACAAGAAGCTGGCCTCGGATGCAACCAAAGAAGCACGCGCCAAAACCATTGCCGACGAAAAAGCGGCATGGGAAAAAGAGCTGGATAAATGGACGCACGAGAAAGATGCGTACAGCCTGGACATGATCGAGGAAGCCAAAAAAGAAGGCGGCAAATATCTGCATCCACGTCAGGTGCTGCGTGAATTGGAAAAAGCCATGCCGGAAAACGTCATGGTCTCTACAGATATCGGCAATATCAACTCTGTGGCCAATAGCTACCTGCGTTTCGAAAAACCGCGCAGCTTCTTTGCTCCCATGAGTTTCGGTAACTGTGGCTATGCCCTGCCCACGATCATCGGTGCTAAAGTGGCCGCCCCGGATCGTCCTGCCATCGCCTATGCCGGCGACGGCGCCTGGGGCATGAGCATGGTCGAAATCATGACCTGCGTGCGTCACGACATTCCGGTCACCGCAGTGGTCTTCCATAACCGTCAGTGGGGTGCAGAGAAGA
>NZ_JBQEAU010000152.1:0-8312 GCF_052108595.1 Advenella sp. | reverse complement strand
AGCGAGGGCCGCAAAATTGGAACCCTTGTTCCCAAAGTAATATCAGTTAAAGTGACGTTCAATCAGAAATCAGGACGAAATGTGTCCAATGTCGTTGTGTCGAAAGGGCGCGTTGATTAGGGACCAGAGAAAGTTGTCCCATGGCTCGTCAGGCCATTGTAATTTTCAGCGTACGGACCACGTCATGTGAGTCATTAGGAACCGTAGCAAAACGGGATTGAAAATTAGTGCTCCTCTATCTTGCGTATCAGCCCTTCCTGGGTGGTGGAAGCGATCAGGTCTCCCTTGCTGTTGTACACGTGCGCCCGGCAAAAGCCGCGGGCATTGCTGGCGCTCGGCGATTCCAGGGAGTAGAGCAGCCATTCGTCCATACGGAACGGGCGGTGGAACCAGATGGCATGGTCAATAGTGGCCATTTGCATGCTTATGGAAAAGGGCGTCTGGTTATGCGGCAGCAGGGAAGTAAACAGCAGGTAGAAATCTGATGTATAGGCAAGCATGGCGCGATGCAGCAGCGGGTTATCGGGCAGTTTGTCTGCGGCGCGAAACCAGATGTGGGCCTGCGGATCGTAATTGCCCGGTTTAAGCATATGGCTGGGCTCGACTGGCCGCATCTCAATGGCAAAATCCCGCCCGACCAGACTGGCCAGGCGTTTGGGCAGCTTCTGCTCAATGTCGGCAATCAGTTGTTTTTCATTTTTCAGGGAGTCTGGTGGTGTCACGACGGGTGCAGGGGTTTGGTGTTGAAAACCCGGTTCTTCTCCCTGGAAACTGCTGCTCATAATGAAAATGGGCTGGTCCAGTTGCGAGGCGATCACGCGCCTGGCCGAAAAACTGCCGCCGTCACGGGTGCGTTCCACTTCGAAGCGTATCGGTTTGCTGGTATCGCCCGGACGCAGGAAATACGAGTGTAGCGAATGCACGGCCCGACCCGGGCTGACCGTCAGCGACGCTGCCATCAGAGACTGCCCCAGCACCTGCCCGCCAAAAATGCGGCCTGTACCAAAGATGTCGGTGCTGATACCATTGAAAACATCATTACCCAGTGACTCGACCTGAAGTTGCTCAATAAGGTCTGGCAGTACGCTCTGATTATCCATAGATGGTCATTTTGACAAATGAGAGGAAAGTCCGATTCTAGCAGAAGAGTTCGGGCGGCAGCGTGCCGATCGCCGATTATTATGGCCGTATCGCGCAATTGCAGCCAATAGTTTTTGCAGCTTGATACAAATTTGGACGAGGCTTAATAACCCGTTTTATAATCCCGATGACGCAAAGTCCGCACTTTGTCATATGCTTTACGGAAAAGGAACACCGAATGCCACATTTCATCCAGAATAAATTGGCAAGCCCTGTTTTTCTGACATTCATATTGGCGCTGGTGGCAATGCCACTTGCCGTCATGAGCACACAAAGCGTCCCCAGTCCGCTTTTTTATTTCCTGCTGGTTTTGTCGCTGTTTATTGTGGTCGCGTTGCGCCCGGCGCAAAGTACCTTCCGGCTCAAGACGTTTTCGTGGCTGTTCGCCCTGTGTGCTGTCTTTGTTGTGGCCGTCGTGGTATCTGAACTGGTCAATGACCGTAGTGACGGCGCGGGATTTGAAAAGGCACTGCGTTTTTCCGCCGGCCTGCCCCTGCTTGTCGCTGCTTGCTGCTATGTCCCTCGCCGTTGGCTATCCTATTCTGTATTCGGTGTATACGCAGCCCTGGTGTTTGCTATTGTATTCATCGTCTATTTGGCCTTGCCCGATTTCATTCGACCGGAAACCAGTGCCGTATACAATGCCGTGGGCTATGGCGATCTGACTTTTCTGCTCAGCGTGATCACGCTGTATTCCTGTAATGTGACGTTTACACGTTTTGCCAGAACAGAAAAGATCCTCAAAATCATTCTGGGGATATTGGGTATTGCGGCGTTTGTACTTACTCAAACGCGCAGCGGCTGGGTGGCGGTGCCCTTTTTTCTGCTGTTTGGCATCATGATCCATATGCGGGAAAATAATCGCATGAAGCTGGCCGGCGTGTTTCTGGTTGGTTTGGTGCTGGCTGCAGCCGTCACCCTGACCATACCCGGTATCAAGGACCGGGTGCAACTGGGCGAGAAAGAATTCAAGGAATGTATCACCACGGACCGCACCAAGTTGTCTTCAATCTGCATACGTCTGCAGTTGTGGCGTTCAACCATTGCTATTTGGGAAGAGAATCCGTTGTTTGGGTCCGGCGCCAACAACTATTTTTCCGAATTCATGAAAACGGACGGCGTGCAGCGCGGGCTGGTTTCCGAAGTGGTGGCCAATCAATGGGGAGAACCGCATAACGACTGGCTGCAGGCGTTAAGCAGTTACGGATTGTTTGGGGTGCTGGGCCTTTTTTTGCTTTACTTTGCGCCGGCTGCCGTCTTCATCAAGCGAATGTTGCGCACAACCAATGAGGAATTGCGAACCTACGCGGCAATGGGGGCTGCAGTCTGTGTCGGCTTTGCCGTCTTCGGGCTCTCGGAGCTGATGTTCCGCGGTTTGCGCACCATGGGGTTCTATACCGTGATCGTGGCGGTGTATCTGGCCCTGTCCACAAGAATCCGGGGTGTTGAACATTAATCAGGGTAAGTTTTTACGCGGTTTTGTCAAATACGTCATGCCGGGGCGGCAGATCGGGGCTTCGGCACGTTTGTCACTTTTGGCGCACCCGGTATTTTGGCGCGCCCGGTATTGTGGTGTCATGTGGCAAATCAGACAACAGTACAATAGCCATGTTGTCTGATCATGGGGATTGAAAGACATATATGGGCGAACAAGAAAAGGTAGCCATTTTGATGGCGCCGCGTCTGGGCGATTCCTTGCTTATGATGGTGATTGCCAATAATTTTCGTAACAATGGCGCTCAGGTGTCCATCTTTAGTGACTATATCTGGCAATTGCGCGATTGGTTTCCGAGTTTTGCCATTCATCGGTCGTTGACGGAGCAGCAGGCGCATGCAGCGCTCAGCGGCTTCGATCGGGCCATACAAATGCATCCAGGCTGGCCGTTCGATCTGACCCAAAAACATTCGAACGCAGTCATATACGACGAACACATGATCATTACCGGCAAGGGCTTTGTCAAGGCCTATCAAATGCGCGATTTTTGCCGCGATTACTTTGGACATACCGGGTGCACGCATACCAACGGTATGGTCGCGCCAGGCGGCATTGAAAAGAACCGCTATCCAAGACGGGTGGCGATCCATCCGACCTCCACCGGCGCATTGCGTTGCTGGGCGCCAAAGTATTTTGGCCAATTGGCTACAGATTTGATAAAGGCGGGTTTTGAACCTGCCTTTATTGTGTCGCCAGCCGAGCGCGCTGATTGGCAATGGGTTACAGGCGTGGGAGCAGCGTTGCCGGATAATTCGGGGCTGACCGGGGTCGCATGCTACATTCGGGAATCGGGCTGGTTCATTGGCAATGAGTCGGGCATTGGCCATCTGGCTTCGGCTGCCGGTATTCCGGTGCTAACGCTGACCGGCCGCATGACGCGTACCAGGGCGTGGCGACCGGCCTGGAGCATCTCACGTATTGTTTCACCATGGTATATTCCAGGGGGGCGATTGCGCGACCGATACTGGCGTATTTTGCTCACGCCAAAACAAGGTGATGTGGGCGTTCGGCAAATTGCGGTCAGACACGGCTGCGGTCACCGATACCGACACTAACATGAATGCCAAGGAAGCGGCCTGATTCAGGCTGCTGCAACAAGGGGGTACACAATGAGTCTGGCCGAGCAGTTTGCCGCCGTCAATGAACAGGTACGTCTGGCATGTGAACGTGCCGGCAGGGACCCGCAGCAGGTTTGCATTTTGCCGGTCTCCAAGACCTTTGGGCATGAGGTCGTGCGCCAGGCCATGGCGCTGGGCCAGCGCCAGTTTGCCGAGAACCGGGTCCAGGAAATGAAAGAAAAGGCGCTGGCATTGAATGATTCCTCCATCGAATGGGTCGTCATCGGCTACCTGCAGACAAATAAAGTCAAGGAAGTGGTGCGTTATGCCAGCCAATTGCAATCGCTGGACCGGCTGGAGCTGGCGCAGGCGCTGGACAAACGGCTGCAGCAGGCCGGTCGCCGCCTGGATGTGTTGGTGCAGGTAAAGTCCAGCAATGAAGAAAGCAAAACCGGCATGGCGCCCGAGCTTGTGCCGCAATTTCTCAAAACTATTCGCGACTATGACACCCTGAACGTGAAGGGCTTCATGACGGTGGCGGAAAACACCCATGAGCAGGAGCGGATCAGGCGCTGTTTTGAACGTGTGCGCCAGTTGCGTGACCAATGCCAGGATGAACAGGGCCGCACATTGCCGGTTTTGTCCATGGGAATGAGCGCCGATTTTGCGCTGGCGATACAGGAAGGCTCGACGCAGTTGCGCATTGGGTCTGCGCTGTTCGGCCAGCGTCCCCCAGTGCGCTGATACGGACGTTGATAGCCCGGTGAGCTACATTCACGGTGTAATGACCCGGTGCAATAACCTGGGCGAATGGCTTGGCGTGAATACTTAGTGTGTATCTCTCGGCACTAATCTCGAGGAGCAGATATCTCGGTGCCAATATAAGATGTTGATATCAAGGTGTGGATTGTCTGATGCAGATCTCAAGTTGCAGATATCACGATATGAATTTCACGGTGTAAATACCCTGATGCAGGCGATGAGGGTATGAATCTCACCGTACAACGATCATGCGCCGTAGCGACGCAAGCCGTCCAGATCAAGGATGGATACGGCGCCGTATTCCACCTGTAATAATTTTTCACTTTCCAGTTTCTTGAGCGCCTGATTGGCGCGCTGGCGCGATACCCGGGCCAGATAACCCATTTCCTCCTGCGTGATGGCCAGCCGCTGTTTCAGGCCGGGATACAGCAGGGGATTGAACAGTTCGGCCAGGCAGCGGGCAACGCGGGCATCAGCGTTGAGCAGGCGGTCATGTTCGGCGCGACCGATGAACTGCCCCACGCGCTCGTTCAGCATATCCAGCAGATAGCGATTAAACGGAATGCTATTGTCCAGCAGCCACTCAAAGGTTCGGGACGGCAGTCTGGCCACGTAGGAATCGCGCAGGGCCACGACATCGTACTTGCGGCATTCTTTCTTCAGGATGCTGCCTTCACCCAGCCAGCCACCGACCGGGATGCCGGTAAGGGATGCCACCTTGCCATCGGCATTACCCACTGAAATTCGAATCAGGCCATCCATGACGCCGATCCAGTGATCGGCGGCCTCGCCCTTGCGCGCGATGAGGGCGCCGTTTCCATAATGGGCAACGGTTACATCCTGCAGCACGCGTCGCTGGTGCTCGGGCGCGAGCAGATTGAACCACTGCGCGGCCTCGGGGGAAAAAGATGACATAGGACTTACCCTAGAAAATCATAGAATGTCGTGATGGCGACAGTTAGCTTACAATCAAACCGTTAACTTAGCAACACATAAAATTTCCGGGGCTTTTCGCCAATACGGGGTATCCGGACCGGGGCGGGCAGAACAAATAAATCAGCGCCCGAAGACACAGGCAAGGAGACAACATGCCGCAACAAGTAAACAGCACGAGTGCCGCCGTGTCGCAGACATTTCCTGCACTGCTGCAGCATCACGCAGCAGTCCGCGGAGCCCGGCCGGCGCTCAGGGAAAAAGACCTGGGCATCTGGCAGACCTATACCTGGGCGCAGGTTGCTGCGCAGGTACAGCGCGTTGCCAATGGCTACCTGCAGTTCGGGGTGCAGCCCGGCGAACATATTGCAGTTGTGGGCGAGAACCGACCGCGGCTGTATATGGCGATGATGGCTGCGCAGGCGGTTGGCGCGATTCCCGTCCCCATGTATCAGGACGCTGTTGCGCAGGAGATGGTTTACGTGCTCCAGGATGCGAGCGTGCGGGTTGTCGTGGCGGAAAACCAGGAGCAGGTCGACAAGATGTTCGAGGTACGTGAACAGGTGCCTACGCTTGCTCATGTCATATATGACGATCCGCGTGGCTTGCGCCATTACAGCGATCCGCAGCTGCTGTCCTGGGAAGACCTGCAGCAACTGGGCGACCAGTACGCAACAGGCGCACCCAATGCTTATGCCGATGCAGTAAACCGCGTGCAGCCCGACGATACGGCCGCGATGTTTTATACATCGGGAACCACAGGCAAGCCCAAGGGTGTGGTGCTCACGCATGCCGCCCTGATCGATCGGGCGCAGGTGATTCAGGAGCTGGAAAATCTGACCGACAGGGAAGAGGTGCTAGCCTATTTGCCGCCTGCCTGGATCGGCCAGAATATGTTCTCCTACACGCAACTGTTGGTCACCGGCTTTACGGTGAATCACCCGGAATCGCCAGCGACCGTGGCGATTGATATGCATGACATCGGGCCGACGTATTATTTTTCGCCGCCACGCATTCTTGAAGACTTGCTCACGCATGTGACCATTCGCATGGAAGACGCTGGCAGGTTCAAAAAATGGCTGTTCGATACCTGCATGAAGCTGGCCCACCGCGTGGGCGGGCGCATCCTGGATGGCCAAGCCGTCGGCACGCTGGACCGTATTAAATATTCAATCGGTAATCTTCTGATTTACGGACCGCTGCGCAATACGCTTGGCATGAACCGGGTGCGCGTAGCCTATACCGCTGGCGAAGCTATCGGTCCTGACTTGTTTCGCTTTTACCGTTCGATCGGAATCAATCTGAAGCAGCTCTACGGGTCGACCGAAACGTCGGTGTTCGTTTGCGTTCAGAGCGACGGACAGGTATCTGCCGACACTGTTGGACCTCCCGTGGCGGGCGTCGAATTGCGTATTGCCGAAAGTGGTGAAGTGCAGGTAAAAAGCCCCGGCTTGTTCCGCGAATATTATCGCAATCCCGAATCCACGCGTGAATCGTTCACCGCAGATGGCTGGTATCACACAGGTGATGCCGGCATTGTTGATGCTCAGGGGCAACTGCGGATTATTGATCGCGCCAAGGACGTGGGCCGTTTGAGTGACGGGCGTATGTTCGCACCAAAGTATGTGGAGAACAAACTGAAGTTCTTTCCGTTTATCAAGGAAGCCGTGGCGTTTGGTGCAAATCGTGACTTTGTCACGGCCTTTGTCAATATCGACCTGGAAGCCGTCGCCAACTGGGCCGAGCGGCGCAGTCTGGCCTATGCCGGTTATACCGATCTGGCCTCGCGCTCCGAAGTATATGAGTTGATCGCCGATTGCATCGGCAAGGTCAATGCAGATGTGGCGCAGGACCCGCAATTATCGGGCCTGCAGATCCACCGCTTTTTGATTCTGCACAAGGAGCTGGACCCCGATGACGGTGAGCTGACGCGCACCCGCAAGGTGCGTCGCGCTTTCATCGCTGAACGCTACGGTGTACTGATCGATGCGCTGTTTTCCGGTAAACCGAGTCAGTACATCGAAACCGAAGTGAAATATGAAGATGGACGAACCGGGAAAATTGCTGCAGAGTTGAAAATTCACCCTGCCGTCGTTGTATCCGATCCTCTTAAAAAGGCCGCATGAGCATGAGTGACGAACGTGAAGCCAGAATCGGCAAGGTGATCCTTGATATGCAGAATATTTCGCTGCGGTTTGGCGGCGTCAAGGCGCTGACCGACATTTCGTTCAATGTAAAGGAACACGAGATTCGTGCGATTATCGGCCCTAATGGGGCCGGTAAAAGCTCCATGCTCAATGTGATCAACGGAGTGTATGTGCCGCAGGACGGTAGCATCCACTTCGATGGCAAACAGTTTGGCCGGATGACGCCGCGTCGTGCGGCAGAGATGGGGGTGGCGCGCACCTTTCAGAACCTTGCGCTGTTCAAGGGAATGAGTGTGCTGGACAACATCATGACCGGACGCAATCTGCGCATGAAAAGCGGGCTGATCTCGCAAGCCTTCCGGATATTCGGCGCAGAAAAAGAGGAAATCGCCCATCGCGAATTTGTCGAAAACATTATTGATTTCCTGGAAATCCAGGCCTATCGCAAAACCCCGGTCGGGAGGCTGCCTTACGGTTTGCAAAAGCGCGTGGACCTGGGTCGGGCGCTTGCCATGGAGCCACGCATGCTGCTGCTGGACGAGCCCATGGCGGGCATGAATATAGAAGAAAAACAGGATATGAGCCGCTTCATTCTGGATGTCAATGACGAATTCGGTACGACGATTGTGTTGATCGAGCATGAGATGGGCGTGGTGATGGACATTTCCGATCGGGTAGTGGTGCTCGACGACGGTACAAAAATCGGCGATGGTACGCCGTCGGACGTGCGCTCGAACGAGGAGGTGATGCGGGCGTCGGTGGGTGTGGAGCTCTGAG
>NZ_JBQEAU010000151.1:0-8349 GCF_052108595.1 Advenella sp. | reverse complement strand
GCAGGATATTCAGTTCATGATTACCCAAAACACAAATGGCATTCCCGGCATTGGCCATGCCCTGCACCAGCCTGACCACCGCAGGGCTGTCGGGCCCGCGGTCACATAAATCACCAATAAAGACCAGTTTACGACCCGCCGCATGACGGCCAAGGCTGTCATAACCCAGGTAATGCAACAGTAGACTAAGCGCTTCATATTCACCATGAACGTCCCCAATAATATCCAGGGACGCAGACGGGAGCGTCACGATAGGTTGATAGGAATGGAGCAAGTTCATTGTGTTTTTACTGCCTGTGAATAAAAGGATTCTTTCAGAAATCGACACGAGATTGCACATATTCATGGGGACCAATGGGCATGATCAGGCGCAAACAAAGGCTGATCGCTCCAAAATTTTGCGCCACGCGGTTGCGATCGCGTCGTTCCCAGAACGCCTATTTTACCGATTTCATATCGCTTATCGGCAGCGCCGGAACAAAGCCAGCACTGCCCTGCTTCGGGTAACAGGCCGTGGGCAATCAATCCCGGCCACTAAATCCTGTAATCTGCAGCACGTGCCTCTGGCATTATCACAGGGACGCCCGTTCAACCGATCACAACTGAAATGGCATTGAATCCCGGAGAAACATCCTGAAGCATGCACACTCTGCAGTCGGTTCGCCAAGTAACACGCTGAAATGTCGTTAACGGTTTAGAAAAACGCTTACCCCGCATCTTGCCTTATGATCAAAGCGGTAATAACCTGTGTTCGGGGGTACAAATATGAAGCTGCTTAGCACAACCGCAATTTTTTTATCACTCATTCTTCTGTCGGGCTGTATCGTTCACGATCACGGTCGAGGTGGACGAGGGTTTGACCGCGACGGCTATTCTGACCGGCATTCCCATTATGATCATCGAGACCGTGGCTATCGCGGCCGGGGTCATCACCGCTGGTAACGCGAAGGCGTGGCAAGGTTTCAGAACTGGGTGATAACATATCGGCGACCGCAGCACTGCCAATGATTCCGCCAGTCGGGCACAGACAGTGCTGTACCAACGCACAAACACTACACCTCTTCTTAGTCGTGAAGCATCACTTTTATATAAATGGCAACCAGACATACGTCCTGTTGCGGTAAGCACGGTGATGCGCTACGTGCCCCTCAACATTTTCAAGAAGAACTATTTGAAGCTCATCAATTAGCGTCTGATCTCGTTGTCGACCAAAAAACAGATTTTATGATCCACAACAGGATTTACGCTGCGCGACTCAAAGGTTGATTTGGGTCATTCCGGGGGATGAATAATGGCAATTTTCCCTAAATATAATAATTAAATTAATAAGTTAAAAAATAGCTTTGCTATTGCATACGCGCAGCCACGATCTGGGGGTCATTCAATAAGATCTGGGCAAACTCCCTTACCAGTTCATTTTTTTCCGAAGCAACGGTTCTGACCAGATACAAGTGGCGAACTGCCCAGGTATCGCTTATGGCCAGCGGCACCACACGCCCATTGCGTTCGCTTTCGGCCACGACACTGGCTGGCACAACGGCTGCGCCCACACCCGACTCAACCATATAAATTGTTGAACTGAAGTTATGGACATGCACCCGGGTTTTCATGGGCCTGCCCGTCAGCCTGGCCTGATTGGCCAGAAAGTGAAAATTGCTGCTGCTATGATCCATACTGACCAGATCGTAGGTCAGCACATCCTCAAAGGCAACGGTTTTCGCGCTTGCCAACGGATGGTCAGGAGAAACCGCGCAGACGAGCCGGTCAATCGCATATAGCTCGCGCATCAGACCCGGCAATTGTTCCAGATCAGCACCCACGCCTATATCGGCCTGGCCCTCGACGATCGCATGGCTTATTGTCAGGCTTTCTTTTTCTTTCAGATCAATATCTATGCCTGCATTTGAAGTGAGAAATCGCGTCACACTGGGGATGATGAAACTATTGAGCGCACTGCTATTTGCCAGAAGTCGGATACTGCCCCGCAAATTACTTGCATAATGACTTAACTCTGCATGCATTGTTTCAACTTCTGCAAGCAACTTCTTGGCGTGCTTGGTCAGTACCTCGCCCGCTGGGGTGGATATCATGCCTTTGGGGGTACGCAAAAACAGCGCGCTGCCCACTGTATATTCCAGATTCTTAAGCCGATAACTGGCTGACGATGCAGTCATATGCATGCGTTCAGCACCGGTAGACAGGTTCTGCGCTTGCACGATAGCCAGAAAAAGACGGAGATCTTTTAATTCGTAGCGCACAAGCGCTCCTTTTCGTTTGAAATATGCCAGTTAACATATTATTGTACTGGCTACGTCAAACCAAAAAGAGAAACTCGGTATCAGGTGGCCCGATGGCAGACCGCGACATCAGCTACGCAGACTTGCCTTTCTGTTTGTCTTTTACAAATTGGCCCATGTATTTTTGTGGTTCGCCGGTATCGAACGCTTCTCCGAACTCGCGAACGCTATTTTGTATTGACGTCTGCAACGGTTCGTTTTGCCATTCGCGCAGCAAGCGCTTTTGTTGGGCAAGCACTTGCGGCCCGCATTGGGCCAGGCCAGTCGCTACCTGCAGCATGTGCGCATCCAGATCTGCAAGCGCGACCGCTGCGTCAACCAGACCCATGTCCAGCGCCTGCTGCCCGTTCACCACCTCGCCGGTCAACAGCAGCCAGGACGCCCGTGCGCCGCCAATCAGGCGCGGTAGCAGTGCCGCATGAATAATGGACGGGATACCCACTTTGACCTCCGGCATCCCCAAATTGGCGCTGGCGGCGCATATACGCAAATCACACGCCAGCGCCAGCTCCAGGCCGCCGCCCAGGCACCAACCCGGAATCCGTGCAATAACCGGCACAGGAAGAAGTCGTACCGCCTCACACAGTTGCCGCAGCAGGTCAATGAATGCTACCGCATGCTCTTTGTCAAACGTTGCCATTTCCTTGATATCTGCGCCGGCTATAAACGCCTTATCAGCGTCGCCACGTAGAATCAGCACGCGAAGGGTTTGGTTGTTTTTCAAATCAGAAAGCGCCTCCAGCAAAGATGCAACGACCGGTGTTCCTAATATATTGAGCGTACCGGCGTTTTTAATACAAAGCGTGCCTATCCCCTGCTCGTCTATCGAAAAAGAGGCGTGTGCGTATTCGGTTGCTGTTGTCATTTCATACTCACAGTTTTTCAAAATTAATGTCATTTACAATGGCCCGCCACTGCACGTTCGAATCACGGATGATGTTCGCAAACTCCTGGCGTGTCGTATAAGCTGGAATCGCTCCTTGTTTTTGCAAGGCAGCAATAACCTGCGGATCGGACAGCGTCTTCTTCACTGCACTGTTCAATGTATCCAGTGTCGCGTCGGAAACCCCGGCCGGCGCGGCCAGACCAAACCATGATGGCGTGTTCAATTGCGGATAACCAGCCTCTGCATAAGTAGGTGTATCTGGCAATTGTTTTAACCGGGTGGGTGAAGCCACCGCAAGCGCACGGATTTTTCCCGCTTCCAACTGGCCGGCCGACGATGGATAGTTATCAAACACTACATTTATCTGACCTGCCAGCAAATCCGTCAGCGCCGGTCCCAGCCCCTTGTACGGAACATGCAGCATTTTGCTGTTGGTCGCTTTAAGAAACCTTTCTCCGAATAAATGGCTGTATCCGCCATTGCCGGATGAACCAAATGAGAATTTCTCCGGATTGGCCTTCAGTTGCTTGACCAATTGATCGAATGTCTTTATATCGGTAGACGTCCTGATATCCAGTACACCAGGCACATTGGCCAGATTGCTGATCGGTGCAAAATCCTTGATCGGGTCATACATCTGTTGCTTCTGGACGCTGGGATTCACGCTATGGGAGCTTTCCACCGCCATCACCAGCGTATAGCCATCCGGCGCCTCACGGCTGGCCGCCGCACTGCCGATCGCCCCGCCCGCTCCGGGCTTGTTAAGAATGACCACAGGCTGCCCCAGAACATCACCAAGCCCGGACGCCACAATTCGGGCGATCAGGTCGGTCGTGCCGCCCGGCGCATAGGGAACGATGAGCTTGAGCGGCTTGTCAGGAAAAGCGGCCATGGCTGGCAAAGCTGCCGTAACCAGGCCTGCACATAGGCCGTATGTCAAAATGGATATTTTCACTGTATGTCTCCTTAACTGTTATCTGTTTCGGTTTAGTCAAATACTGCTTTGGTGTGCTCGCCCAACAAAGGCGGTGGGACGGAACACGATGTTGACCCGGGTGCAAGCATAGGATTCCTGATCAATGGAATCCGCCCCAGCTGGGGGTGAACAACGCTCTGCAGCATTTGGCGATGGCGGACCTGCTCATCCGCGAAAACGTCTTCAAGCGTATTGACGGCTCCCCAGGAAATGCCAAGATTATCCAGTGCCGCAGTCCAGTAACTTCTGGGTTCGACAAGCAGAATGTCTGCCAGTACAGCTCTGAGCGAAGGCAAATTTCGGATGCGTTCGCTATTGGTCGAAAACCGCTGATCCTCTGCCAGCTCGCTTCGGTCGCAGAATGCGCAGAAGCGCGCAAACTGGGTATCATTGCCAACGGCAAGAATCAGATAGCCATCGCTTGCCCTGAAGACCTCATAGGGCGCCAAATTCGGATGCGCGTTACCGCTACGAGCGGGGTTTTCTCCAGAGATCAGATAATTGGCAGCCTGATTCGCATTCATGGCCACTGCCACATCGAACAAGGCCAGGTCCAGCCACGTGCCCTGCCCGGTACCATGGCGTTGAAACAGCGCCGCCAATATGGCGGAGGTGGTATACATGCCAGTTGTAATATCGACGACAGCAACGCCGGTGCGTAGCGGACCTGCACCTGGCTCGCCATCAGCATGCCCGGTATAACTCATCAGTCCGCCCAGACCCTGAAATATATAGTCGTAGCCCGGCCTGGCCGATTTCGGGCCCGTCTGGCCATAACCAGTGATTGATGCATACACCAGGCGCGGATTGATGTGCCTGATACTCTCGTAGTCCAGGCCGTATTGCTTTAGGGTACCAACCCGATAGTTCTCAACCAGGACATCGGCGCCACGAATAAGCTCCAGGAGCTTTTCCCGGTCAGGCGCATTTTTGAAATCCAGGCATATTGATTTTTTATTCCGGTTGCAGCACATAAAATAGGCTGACATCGACTCACCGGATTCGGCTTCAAGGTACGGTGGCCCCCACTGACGGGTATCATCACCCGACTCGGGCCGCTCCACTTTAATGACCTCTGCCCCCAAATCGGCCAGATTCTGAGTACACCAGGGTCCTGCCAATATCCGGGACAAGTCGACAACCCGAATACCCGTTAACGCGCCAGCCAGCATAAAAGTTCTCAATCCACAAAATCAAACGTGGATTCAGTCTAGCGTAGCCACTCACGTCCGATCCAGTTCAAATTTTCGACAGGGGCGTTCGAATATTTCAATCCGGATTCAATCAAAGCCAATTTGTCACCATCGGCCAGGATGTGCTGCGCGAAATCACCAGCCGATATTTAACTAGCCCCAGAAAACAAAGGATAAAGGTGAACACATCGTTCACCGGGCAGTTGTGGGCTAAACAGCAAGACACTTGCAGCAATACATTGATTGAAACAAAAAGACTCAATTGCAATAACCTTGCAATTGAGCCTTTTTGTTCTTAACTGGCCTATCCTACACGTCCAGCCTGCCACGTTCAATATCCAAGTACACGATAGCCGGTGTTACCCCGGTTGTCTACCAACAAAGTGCCTTGCGCAACGATTGCCGGTAGTAACGCTGTGTAAGCGCCTTGTGGCCTGTTTGCTCGCACAGATCGCTATTTGGCAGCGAGTGGATTCGCAGCGCTTGTAACCTTGAGCGTTACCCTACGGTTTGGCGCCAGGCAAGTAATCAACGTCACCTTAGCCATACGCTGGTCGCATTGTGCAAACATCGTGGTTTCACCGGCGCCTCGAGCAATCATCACGCCGGCAGGAATGCCCAGTGTCTCCAGATATTGCCTGACTGTCATAGCCCGCTGCTCAGACAGCATGCTGTTGTGGGCTGCTGAACCCAGAGGATCGGTATAGCCTGTTATCTGAATAGACTCTATAGCGCCTAATTGTCCAATTTCGCGTGCTATCTCCTGCAATCTACTCTTGCCGGAGGCAGTCAGGTTCGTCAGGTCTGCTTTATTGAAAGCAAACACGCCATCGGCAGAAAGATCAAACTGCTGCATCTGTTTATCCGAGTTGAGCGTGCACATATCGTTCGGATCGCCAACAGGACGCATGAAGAAGCTTTGTGCATGATAATTTTTATCGAAAACCACCTTGAACTGGCAGGTAGTGACCCTGTTCCTTCCATTTCCGGGGGTGCGGAAATGAAACAGATAATCCCACTCTCGTACGCCGAAGAATCCTTCCTGGAAATGTGGGCGTCCCAACAGGTGGTACAGCTGGTCTTTGGTCATTCCTGACTTGACCAGCTTGAGTGAGTCACGATTCGGGAATGTACCCTGATCATTGTCGAAAGTTACTTTACGTGGATCTGGAAACACGGGCTTTTCCGTTGTGCCGTCCGCCGTGACTTCACTCAGCGAGGAACATCCGCCCAGAACAAGGCTGGCAACCATCACCATTGCTGCAACTACACGTTTGCTTGTGGAATATTTCATCTTCATCCAACATCATCCATCTGTTAATCTGCAGCCCCGGCCGAAACCGGGACTGTCCCAAGATTTACTGGTTTACCATTGATACCCGATACCCGCGCCAACCATCGTTTTGCCACGTGTATTGCCACTTACACTACCCTTGATAATCCAATTGCCGTTTTCGGATACCTTGGATAAACCGGCCGCAAAGCCTTGCTGGCCAACGTATCTCGCGGTTGCCAGGGCAAACATGCTCTTGCCTGGCAAGTAGGCTTGTGGCAGGTTTGCCATGGCACCCGCTGTTGCACTGCCAGCATTGGCATCCTTGGCTACACGATCCAGATTGCCTTGCAGACGATTAAGGGCCGCAGCCGTACCACCTGCCAGACTATGCAGTTGGCCGCCAGTGACCGCATCCGTACTACCCTCGGCAATCTCACCTGGCTTCAGATTCGTGATCGGTTTGCCGGCTGCATCAATGCCAGATTGGGTCAAAGCGGGGCCATCAATCACGCCCAGGTATGATTTGGCAGAGATCGTATCGCCTTCCACCCGGTCGGTTTTTACCGACTCGAACGTCACATTCGGCACTGTGGCAACCGTAATCTGGTTACCATCGCGCGTCAGCTGCATATTACTTCCCTGGTTGAAGCCAACCGTAGAACCCGCTGCCACATTCTGCGGCGTATCGTTATTCAGTTGCAATTGCCATCCGCGATCGGCAGCTTCGCCAATGCTACTGAGCGCATCCGCTACGTTGCGGTAGGAATTATTACCAATACGAATTGTCGTATCAAGCTGCCCGGTTTCAGCATTAAAGCGTGTCTCGCCACCCAACGTGCTTGCAATACTTTGGCCAAGGCCATAGAGTTGCTGCCCATTGACTGCCTGCACGCTGTCAGCCGAAAGCGTAGCCCTGGCCACATTGTTCAAGCTCACTGGCGCAGTTGTGTCCTGCCCAACCAATGTTACGGAATTGGTCTTGATAAACGGATCGGCGATGGGGTCGTTTTTGCCATTCGCCTGATTGGCCTGCGTATACTGTAATGGCGAGCTGGCAGCAGACACACTCACTGTGGACACACCGTTATCCTGAGTTACGCCCACTTTGGTATACTCATTGCCCGCAACAAACCGAACTTGTCCGCCGGTAGCCACATTCGCAACAATCCCGTCGGCGCCTGCAATGTCCCAACTGCGTCTGGCGACTGTGCCAACATTATTATTGATCGCGTCCAGAGCACTATTGACGCTCGTGAAAAGTTTATCGCCGATCTTCAATCCGGCTTTGACCTCGCCCGTTTCAGGATCGAAGGTACTATCACCACCGAAGGCGGCCGCTGTGCTACTACCAGCCGCAAACAGCTGGCTGGCGTTGACACCATCCTTGCTGTCTGCTGACAGCGTACCTGCTGCCACATTAGTTAGCTTTTTGTCGCTCAGGTCAATACCGGTGCTGCTCAACACAGGACCACCGTTGTTGAAGGTCAGGCTATCTGCGGTGAGGTCTGCTACCGTTGCGATGGTGATCTCATTACCGTTTCGGATAATATCGATGTTGGTGCCATCAATGAACTGAACGGTATCGCCAGGCGCCACTTTCGTTGCAGTATCTCCATTGGCTTGCAGATTCCATCCTTTAGATGCTTCAGTAGTGGTCGCTGCCAGAGTGGTGTTTAGATCACCCAGCGCGTCGTTCACATTTGAGAAGTTTTTGTCCCCGA
>NZ_JBQEAU010000150.1:0-8349 GCF_052108595.1 Advenella sp. | reverse complement strand
AGAATTCTTTTCATTAACAAACTCCTGGGACAGAGCAATAAACAATCCCTTGCGTCGAATGCGGGTCGTCATTCATAAAGCGACTGGCGCAACACCCGACAATCCCACTGAATCTGCCGTAGAGCAGGCATATCCAGTCATCATCCGGTCATCGCGGCCAGCACGCCGACGCGACAGGAACCGGCGCCGGCACGCACCGCCGGCGCCATCTGTCGGGGCCTAGCCCGCTGCCTTCTTCACAAAGTAATGGTTATAGGCCATACGACGATTGTTATTGGTATCCATATCCCAGGCCACTGCCCGCTCGGCGAACTTGCGCTGCGACTGTTCAATTTCCTTGAACAGGGCATTGTTTTCCGCTTTCTTGGTGATGATGTCGTCCCAGGTGGTCAATTGCTGCTGCAGGATAGCGTCCGGCGTCTTGTAGAATTTGACGTTGTCCTCTGTTTTGAGCTTGATATAGTCCTGGGAATAACGGTCAATCGCTTTCCACGACATATCGGCCGAGGCCGCTTCAACCGCATTCTCTATGATGGACTTCATTTTGTCGGGCAAGCTGTTGTACTTATCCTTGTTGAAGGTAATTTCAAATGTCTCGGAAGATTGGTGAAAGCTTTGCAGCATGCAGACCTTGGACACATCCGGGAACCCCAGTAACCGGTCTGACGATGCATTATTGAACTCCGCGCCATCGAGCAGGCCGCGATCGAGCGCCGGTACGATTTCGCCACCGGGCAACGCATTCACGGCCGCTCCCATGGCTGTAAACAAATCAATGGCCAGACCATTGGTGCGAAATTTCACACCCTTCAGATCCTCTGCCTTCGCAATGGGTTTCTTGAACCAGCCCAGCGCCTGCGTTGGCATGGGACCACTCAGAAAAGATACGACATTGCCGCCGATGGATTCGTACAATTTGACCAGCAGTTCCTTGCCGCCGCCGTATTTGTGCCAGGCCAGCAGCATATTGGCATCCATGCCAAATGCCGGTCCCGACGAAAACAGAGCCAGGGCGTTCTGCTTGCCGTAGCTATAACCCAGCACACCATGTCCGCCATCCAGCGTGCCTTTGGACACCGCATCCAGCAACGCAAAAGCCGGCACCACGGCCCCCGCAGGGAGCACTTCAATCTTGAGTTCACCACCGGTCATGTCATTGACTTTTTTCGCAAAATCATTGGCATACTCGTGAAAAATATCGACAGTTGGCCAGGTACTCTGAAAACGGAAATTGATGGGCGTCTGTGCTCTGACAATGGCTGGAAATCCCATCCCCGCCGCAGCGACCGAACCGGCGGCTGCTCCTCCCAGAAACTTGCGACGTGATGATTTTGGTGTTGCTGCCTGACGTTTTTTCGCAATGCGAGTTGTCATAATTGTCTCCTTTTGTACCTGTAATCTAATCATTGTTTATCATTTTTCATACATGTTACAAACTGCGACTGCAATAAAGTTTATACGCACAGAATTCGGTGTTGTCAAGAACATTCAGACATCTGTAAGTACGCTTGTAATTTGCTGATTTTCGATGTATGCCAAGGGCACAGGCTCACCATGCCCGTTACCAGCCCCTGGCGGGTGCTACAAGCACAAGTCTGACCGCCCCGCAAGGCAATTGCAACTGCAATATATGCTGGAAAACCCCATGCCTGTCAGCCATCCATGCTGCGCATCCCGAGACAAAGTGCAGATCAAACCCGGTCATGCGAAATATCGTCGTGCAGGCCGCTTTCAGCTTGCCGGGCTCGTCGTTCAGGTCATGGTTCCCAACATAGTAGGTCATCTGCCCCTGTGCAACAGCCGGCATCTGTACGACAAATGTACCGGCATTCTCGACAAGCCTGCGTGCGCACGTACTTTTATCGAGCACGACAGTCCGCTTGGGAGGCGCAAAATCAAGAACGCAGCTCTACGCTGCCGCCATGACATCCCGCACGCCGTCAAGAGCGGCAGACACCAGGGTTGTTGGGCCGTGATTGACCAGCCGCTAGGATTTTTCCAGAGGAACGGGTTCGATATACTGTTTCATGATGCATCCTGCAAACAATGAAGCGCTATCGCGTCTAGCCAGGCTTGACGGCCTTGCGCTCTCCAGTTTCACCGGACTGAACACCCCGTTCACTTTTGGTGAAGTCAGCGTTTTTCATTGACAAATAGACTGACTGCCTACTGAACGATACTATTGGCCATGAAATGTAGACATATACATGACCAATCGCATCATAAATTCAAACATAATCAGGACGAGACATGACACACGGCTATTTGATCAAAGGCCTGCTGGCAACTGCCATGCTGGTACTCACCACAGGCACAGCGGCAGCACAGTATCCAGCCAAGCCAATCACGATTGTGGTTGGCTTTCCTCCGGGAACATCAACCGATGCCGTTGCCCGTATCCTTGCCGATAAAATGAGCAAAGACCTGGAACAGCCTATCATCGTCGAAAACAAGCCGGGCGTGGGCGGCAGCCTGGGGGCCGGGCTTGTTGCCAAGGCCAAGCCCGATGGCTACACGTTGGTGCTGTCGGCGACGGCGCCCATGAACATCAATCCGCATGTATACAAGTCTCTGACCTATGACGCAACAAAAGATTTCGAACCGATAGGACAAACCACCTGGCTACCCTATGTACTGGTCGCCAACCAGAGCAAAGGGTTAAAAACCTTTAAAGACCTGATCGCCTATGCGAAAAGCCACCCGGAGAAACTGACCTTTGCCTCTATCGGCAAAGGCACGACCAGCCATCTGTTGATGGAATTACTGATGAAAGAGACCGGCACAAAAATGGTACACGTGCCTTATTCGGGCAGCGCCCAATCCCAAACTGATGTGATAGGCGGCAATGTCGATATCACATTTGATACCGTCGTTTCAGCGATACCCCATGTCAAGTCCGGCAAGCTGAATGGTCTGGCCGTCAGCGTGGCAAACCGGGCCAAGCTGGCGCCCGAGATTCCGACTATTCAGGAGCAGGGCTTGCCCAATTTCAACATGGGCGCCTGGCTGGGTATGTTCGCCCCCAAAGGCACCCCCCGCGAAATTGTGAATCAGTTACACACCGAATTGAACCGAACGCTCAGCGATAAGCAAACCAATGACAAACTGGTGGCGCTGGGATCCGAAGTCGTCATGAGCGACTCACCCGAGGCGTTCGGGACAATGGTCCAGGAAAACTATGACACCTGGGGAAACATTGTGAAAGAAGCAGGAGTAGGTCAAAAATGAAATACAGCAATACCGAATGGGAAGCCCGGGTTGACCTGGCCGCATGCTACCGGCTCATGCCACTTTTCGGCATGAGCGATCTGGTATACAACCATATCACTGCCCGCATTCCCGGCACCGACGACGAGATACTGATTAATCCTTATGGCTATATGTATGAAGAAATCACAGCTTCCAGCCTGATCAAAATCAATATAAAAGGCGAGGTACTCGAGAACCCGCACGCAGATGGTACTGGCGTCAATCAGGCGGGATACGTGATTCACAGTGCCGTGCACACGTCGCGCCATGACGTCGGTTGTGTTATTCATACCCACTCTCGGGCGGGAATGGCCGTATCTGCAATGGAATGCGGGTTGTTGCCAATTACGCAGACGTCAATGCGCTTCAAGGACATTGCCTATCACGACTACGAGAGCGTTGCCATCGATATGGATGAGCAGCAGCGCCTTGTGGCCGATCTTGGCCAGCAGGACGCCATGATTCTGCGCAACCACGGGCTGTTGGTGGCCTCGCCATCCATTGCTGAAGCATTCAATGCCATGTACTGGCTGGAGATGGCGTGCCGGGCCCAGGTCGATGCGTTGGCCGGCAACACCAAGTTGATTATCCCTTCGGCAGAAGTAGTAGACAAAACACATCATCTGTACCAACCCAGCGTAAGACGTCCATTCGGCATCATGGAGTGGCCGGCCATGCGTCGTTATCTGGATCGCCGCGATACGAGCTACAAAGACTGAGACGTATGACCGAAACCTGTCAGAACACACTGTTCGATTTACGCAATCAGGTGGCGTTTGTCACCGGCTCGACCCGCGGCCTGGGCTATGAAATAGCCCAGGGTCTGGGCCAAGCCGGTGCCACGGTCATTGTGCACGGTCGCGATGAAAGCAGCGCACAAGCCGCGTCCCGCAAACTGCAAGCCAAGGGGTTGGCAACATCCTGGGTGGCATTTGACATGGACGACCGGGCGGCCTGCCTGCGAGCCTTTGAGAAAATACGAGATGGCCATCAGCGTCTTGATATCCTGGTAAACAATGCGAGCATCAGAATGCGTCGGCGATTGCAGGATATTGACGCCATGGAACTCGAAGCCATCACACGCACCAATATTCTGTCGACAATTGAAATTTCACGTGCGGCCGTCTCCCTGATGAAGTTGAATAATTACGGACGAATTATTACGATCAGCTCCATCGCAGGGCAGATAGTTCGTTTAGGCGATTTTATCTATCCGGTCACCAAGCAGGCGCTCAATACAGTGACCCGGTCGCTGGCCGTCGAATTTGGGCGGGAGGGCATCTTGAGCAATGCCATCGCACCGGGAACCTTCGCGACTCAATTTAATCAGGCATTGATCGAAAACCCCGACAATATTGCCAAAATGCAGGAACGCAATCCCCTGCAACGCTGGGGCAACCCGGCAGAAATTGTGGGCCCTGTCCTTTTCCTTGCCTCGGCCGCAGCCTCGTATGTAAACGGCCAGGTACTGGCGGTCGACGGTGGATTCTCCATTTCGTTCTAGCGGCAGGCAAGCGCTCACAGGGCGCTGGCCTGCCAGAGCGCTATGCCCTTTACATGTTCGCCGGATGAACGCCGCAACGACGCCGAATTCACAATTGTTGAATATTGACCTGCTTAAATGACGCGCCTGCTCAGCTGGGTGACATAAATATTCTCTATAATGACAGCTTACATCCCACGGAGCATAGCGAGTGTCATTTCTTTACGTTCTGATTCTGGTCCTGCCGGCGCTTGCAACGGCGCTCGCTTTTATGCCCAGCAGCCACTGGACCATCCGCAGCCTGGATTTTCCCAGGGTCCAGATCGCTGTCCTGTGTGTGGCAAGCCTGATTATCATCGCCTTGAACCCGCCCACCCTGGTCTGGTCTGTGTTTTTTGTGGTCATGGCAAACCTGATCGCCCTCATCTACCAACTCTATAAAATCTTCCCGTATACGCGCCTGACAAAAACAGAAGTCCTAAGCAACCATGCGCCAGATGACGACCGGACCGTATCACTGCTCTCCTCCAATGTCCTGACACCCAACCGCCGTAGCGATGCGCTGATTGCACTGGTCAGGCAATACAAACCTGATCTGCTGCTGACGCTGGAGTCTGACACTTGGTGGCAAAATGCCCTGACCAGCCTGGAACACGACTATCCGTACCGCGTGGCCATTCCGCTGGACAACCTGTACGGCATGCATCTGTATTCGCGTCTGCCATTGGAAGATACAGAAGTGCTGTATCGGGTTGAAGAAGATATCCCCTCCATTCGCAGCCGGGTGATATTGCGCTCCGGTGAAAAAATCCGGATTTACTGCCTGCATCCGACGCCGCCGAGCCCCACCGAAAGCGAGACGTCAAAACCCAGGGATGCAGAACTGCTGCTGGTGGGCAAACAGATACGGGAACTGGATGAGACTGCACTGGTCTTTGGTGATCTGAATGATGTGGCCTGGTCGCACTCCACTCGGCTGTTCAAGAAAGTGAGCGAATTACTTGACGCACGTATCGGGCGTGGCATGTTCAATACCTTCCATGCACACTATCGCTTTTTGCGCTGGCCGCTGGATCATATTTTCCAGAGTACCGAGTTCCAGATCAAGCACATGGCCAAGTTACCCGATATCGGGTCCGATCATTTTCCCATCTACGCAAAATTTCAGTACTGCCCGGCACAGGAAGACTTGCATGAAGTGGAAACGGCCGATACCGAAGAAATGGTGCAGGCAGACGAAAAAATTGCCGAAGGACGTCAAGAGGCTGATTGAGGGCTGTGATTGAACCATCGCCCTCCCACCCGTAATAGTAGTACTACTGGGACACATAGTTTAGTTACCCCAGCATTTCACTACCAGGTATCCGTAGAGGGTTTGATCGACTGGCCCTTGATATGCAGCTCATAACGTTTCATTCCATCGCTCCTTGTTTCTGTTCAGAAAGGCATCAAGCCCAGCGCCGAACGGAAGCGGTTTTTGATATACACACCGTCCCTCGAAGGCAAGGCCCGTGGCGGCTCGCCTGTGTCAATCAGAACCCGCACCAGCGTCACGCCGTCCCGGGCCTTGATCTGGGTGGCCACTTTTTCCGCCTCTTGCAGGGAATCGACCGTAAAGGCGTTCTGGATGCCAAAGCCTTTTGCCACCGCCACCAGATCGGTTCCCAGGCTGGCATGACTGCGCTGCATACCGGTTTCGCCATAATGACCATTGTCCAGAATCACAATCGTCAGATTTGCCGGCTGCCTGGCTCCAATGGTTGCCAGGCTACCGACACCCATCAATTGCTCTCCATCGCCGGTGACGACAACGACAGATCTGTCGGGCTGGGCCAGTGCCAGGCCCAGGCCCATGGCGGTTGAGCCGCCCATGGCTCCCCACAGATAGAAATTGCCGGCGCGGTCTCCGGCGGCGAACACATCGTAACTGGGCGAGCCCAGCCCGGTGATCACCAGCGCGTCGGGGATCTGCTGCATTAATTGACTCACAAATGCCCGGCGTTCTGCGTTCTGGCTTGCTGGCAATGTCTCTTTCATTATTTCACCCATGATTTGCGTCCGATCAGACTTTGTGACAACAGAATGGCTACCTGTTCGCCAGCTTCGAAGGCAGACGCCAGCCCGGCGTTAACCAGCTCGCCCACCTTCTCTGGGTCATCCGCGCGCATGACGGTGATTCCCATCAGTTCCAGCGCATGTTGCGTGACCTTGCCCATCGGCCCCTGCCAGGGATTGAATTCCGCATATTCGCCACGCATGGTCACCAGTGTCAAAAAGGGAAACCGGCAACTGCTCAACAACGAAAACATATTGACGCAGTTACCCACGCCGCTGCTTTGCATCAACAACACGGCTTTGTGTCCGCCCAGCCAGGCACCGCAGTTGAGGGCGACCCCCTCTTCTTCTGTGGTCAGCACCACGTCCAGAATGTCCGGATCCGCCTGCGCCTTTTTGATCACCAGCGCGTGACCCGCATCCGGCACATACGAAATCTGCCTGACCCGCGCCCGCTTGAGTTCATCAAAAATGGCCGCCTGCCATTGTTGCTGCAGGTTCACCTCTGCCCCATCCATAATCGTTGCCCCCAGAATGTATTAAGTTTTAATACTAACATTCGATCATTATTCACTTACAATAGAATTTTGCGATTATTCAATCGTAATTTTTGATGGGACGCGCCAATGGACCTGAAACAATTAAAAGCACTGGTCACGATCTCCGAAACGGCAAATATGACACGCGCAGCCGACGTGCTCAATATCGTGCAGCCGGCGCTTTCACGGCAAATCAAAATGCTGGAAGACGAATTGGGCACCGTACTGTTTGAACGGGGCCGCCAGGGCATGATCCTGAACGAGGACGGAAAAACCTTTCTGGAGTATGCCAGGCGCATTTTGCACGAAGTCGAAAAGGCAAAGGCGGAGATACGCCCATCGTCCGGAGCAGTAAGCGGCATCGTCAATGTGGGACTGCTGCCCAGCACCAGCGATCTGCTGTCAAGCATGTTGCTGCGCCAGTTGCAGCAACAATATCCGCAAATCAGGATCACCATCACTGCCGGATATGCTGGCCATTTGCAGGAATGGCTTGAAGTGGGCGAAATTGATGTCGCGCTGCTGTATTCGGCCAAATTGAGCTCATCCCTGCATGTTCAGCCGCTGGTTGAAGAAAAGCTGTGGTTTGTTGGCCTGCCCGGAAACGGTTTGCGTCCGGGCAAACCCGTTACGCTAAACAACATGGCCGACAGGCCCATTATCCTGCCCAGTCGCCCTCATGGCTTGCGCATTCTGGTCGATCAGGTCGGACAGGAAAACAACCTGCAATTGAACGTGGTCGCAGAGACCAACTCCATGAGCGTGCAAAAACGACTGGTGCTGGACGGGCACGGCTACACGATTTTGCCGTCCATTGCCATTGCAGAGGATCTGGCGCTGGGTCGCCTGGCAGCGGCGCCTCTGACCAATGCAGGATTGACCCGCACCATTGTGATGGCCCGCTCGCGGCAGAGAAATATGACAATGTCGGTCAAGTGCGTCATGCAGGTGCTTTCCGAGTGCATCAGTACAAGCATTGAACACGGCGGCTGGGCACACGCAAAGTGGGTCGCGAAAAACTGA
>NZ_JBQEAU010000149.1:0-8415 GCF_052108595.1 Advenella sp. | reverse complement strand
CTTTGTCTCTGCAACCTGTACCCTGTTGCGGGCGTATTGTCTTGAACGCTGCGGCGCACCGGCCGTAGCGCGCCCTGATGATCAACCAGCCCGGTAATCCGCCTGCCTTGATTCAGGGCTGCAGGCACCCGGCAAACATCTGATTACAACTTCCTGACGGTTCTTGATGTTCAATTGATGTCCGTTGCCAATATAATGCACTTTGTCAACAAATTATTATAAGTGCATGATTTTTCGCATATTAAATATTCTATACGTGTTTGCTTTTTTTGGGTCCCGGGGTGATGCGCCACATCCTGGTTGCGCCGGCTTCCTGCGTCGCTATTGCATTGCATTCAAGCTGCTGGGTATGTCGCTTGTGATGGTGCTGGCGGGCTGTCAGTCGCTGGTGCTGGAGGGCTCTTCGGCTGGTGCCGGGATTGCCGGCGCCGCGCTTGCCCAAAAAGTCACCGATAACGCGGCGGTCACAACCGGTATCGGCGTTGGCGTTCAGGCGGCCACCCGTTCTGCCGTGCAATATGTGCAGCGAGAAATGCATGGCTATACCCAGGAAGTGATTGCCACTGCGGCCGGCAGCCTGAAAGAAGGCGAGGTGGCCAACTGGAAGTCGATTCATTCCATCCCCATGGAGCCCAATGAGCAGGGCCGGGTGACAGTCAGTCGTGTGATTAGCCAGGGTTTGCTGGAATGTAAAGAAATTGTCTATTCGGTAGACAGTGAAGAAAATTCGATGCCTCGCAACGAGTTTTATGTGGCCTCGATCTGCAAGGACGGACCACGCTGGGCATGGGCCACGGCAGAGCCGGCAGTCAGCCGCTGGGGAGCCTTGCAGTAATGCAGTTACGTGCCACTCTTGCAATAATCGTACTTGGCATTTGTGCCGTGGGCAGTCTAGCCGGTTGTTCTGTGATTGCGACCTTGCCGGGTATTACTGCCGGTGCGGCAACATCATCGGTAACGGGCAATCCCGCGCTGGGCCTGACTGTGGCCGTTGCCACCAACGCTGCGGTGGATGCCGGCGTCAAATATGTAATGAAGCGGTTCAGTGCAGCAGAACAGCAGGAAATTGCAAATGCAATTGCGCAGAGCGTACCCGGGCAGGAGCGACGCTGGCGGGTTGAACAGCCAATCCCATACGGAAACAACAAGGGCCGCATAATTGTTGTCAGCGAATCGGTTAATGCACTAACAACTTGCAAAAAGGCCCTGTTTTCAGTAGAAGGCACTGTAGATGGCAAGCCAGCCGAGCATTGGTATACGCTGGATGTCTGCAAGAACGGACAGTATTGGCTATGGGCGCAGGCAGAACCATCGGTCAAGCGCTGGGGATCGCTGCATTGATGGGTCATGGAGCCCGGGTCATGTAAGAGCCGGGCATATTTCATCCGGCGCGCGCCTTGCAAGCTGCGCGCTTGCAAGGCGGCCAGGCAACATCACCGGTCTGAAATAGCTGCGTCTGCCGGGCAAACCAGCTATTTATCCAACCGCCGGTCTATGCGCAGGCGCAATAAAGCACCCGGCAAATATCAGCTGCTTTTTCTCTTTTTTTTGCAATCTGCACGTTCCTGTCTCAGTCCGACAATTCGATGTATATTGTTATAGTCGTGTCTGCCAGGGTCGTTTAGAGCCGCAACAAAGTCACAGTATAAAAAATACCTCGCGTGCCAATTACGCCGCGGTAAAGTACAGAGAACGGAACATGTTCATTGAGGAGGTTCACATGTTACGCAAATCAGTCATGCTGATCAGTTCTGTCATGATCATCTCGCTGTCCTCGCCCTCGCTGGCTGGGGTCGATGCGCCTGCCTGGGATAAGGTCAACAGCAGCTTTTTTGCCGGGAAAAAACTTGAGGACGGCCCCTTTATTCATATTGCCGCGCCCAAAAGGGCAGCCAGCGGCGCACAGGTGCCGTTTGCATTTTCCATCGACTATCCGGCAACCAGGGACGACTACATCAAGAATGTGACACTGGTTGTCCCGGAAAATCCTGTGCCGCTGACCGCTGTCTTTCACTTCACGCCGGAAAGTGGCAAGGTCGATATTGCTACCCGCATTCGGCTTGAAGTAGATGACTACGTTCACG
Organism: Advenella sp.; assembly: GCF_052108595.1. NCBI lineage: Bacteria > Pseudomonadati > Pseudomonadota > Betaproteobacteria > Burkholderiales > Alcaligenaceae > Advenella > Advenella sp. The sequence goes on along the minus strand of NZ_JBQEAU010000149.1, from coordinate 6,331 downwards.
TTGTCGCCCAAACCAGCGATGGCCGCTATTTTCGCAACGCAGTGCCGGTCAAGGCATCGGGCGGCTGTGGTGGCACGGTCGGTGGCGATGCTGATGCAGCCAGAAAAAACGCCGGGCAAATGAAACTGGCCGCTGTCGATCCGGTTCATGCGGGAAAACCAGCGCAAGGACGTTTGATGATACGCCATCCCATGAACACAGGTTTGCAGCGCGACCTGATGACTCAGGGTTTTCGTCCGGCCTATTTCATCAAGAAGATAGACATCCGCTATAACGATAAACCAGTCATGCAGGCGGACACTTATATCGGTATCAGCGAAGATCCGAATTTCCGGTTTTTCTTCGTGCCCGATAAAAGTGGAAAACTGACGGTGTTCGCAGAGGACAACGAAGGCAAACGCTTTCGTCATGAAACAGATGTGACGGTGCAGTAATGCGTTCCGGGATTTTTCGGCTCGCGCTGCCATGGTTGATGGCATTGGCCTGCGCCGTGGCCACTGCAGCACCGCTGCAAATGCATGAGGTGGCTCCGGGCGTATACGTGCATCAGGGGGCGCATCAGGATTTTGATGATGCTGATTACGATGGTGATATTGCCAATATCGGGTTCGTGGTTGGCAAACAGGCAGTGGCAGTGATCGATACGGGTGGATCCTTCGACATCGGCAGCGCGCTTGCGCAGGCCGTGGTAAAGATCACCGCGTTGCCGATCCGCTATGTTATCAATACGCATGTGCACCCCGATCATATCCTGGGCAATGCGGCGTTTGCCGACGGCAATGTCCGGTTTGTCGGACATGCCCAGCTGGCGCAGGCCATGTATGAAAGCCAGGACGCCTATCTGCGCGCGGCGCCAGCCCGCGCCGACGGCGGCAAGAACACGATTGTCCTGCCAAACATCAAGATCTCCAAACCGCAGCGGCTGGACCTGGGCGGGCGAACCCTGTTGCTGCAAAGCTGGGGCCCCGCGCATAGCACGACAGATCTGACTGTTCTTGACGAACAGACAGAAACGTTATGGACCGGCGATCTGCTGTTCACCGAACGCACCCCTTCGGTTGATGGCGAGGTCAAAGGCTGGCTCCAGGCGATCGACACCATCAAACAAAAGCCGGTGGCGCGACTGGTGCCCGGACATGGTCCCAATCCGAAAGACCACGCCGCGGCCTGGGATGCGCAGCAACGCTATTTGCAGACACTGCAGTCCGATATTGCGCAGGGCATCGATAAGGGTCAGGACATGAGCCAAGTAATGCAACACGCGGCTACGCAGGAAAAGGAGAAATGGCGGCTTTTTGATGTGATCAATCCGCGCAATGTGAATTTGTTGTTTCCGAAAATGGAGTGGCAATAGGGCTGAGCATGATCACATCGACAGGTATCACAATGCGTTTATGGACTCTGGTATTGCTATTGGACGCCACCCAGGCAATGGCACAGGCGTCACAATCTGATTTGCATATCCGTGTCCTGGCCGCGTCCTGTGCGGCCTGCCATGGCACGAACGGGGTCAGTGTGTCGGCGACACCAAGTTTGGCGGGAATGTCTTCAACACAGTTTCTGTCACGCATGATGGCGTTTCGCAACAGCAAGACAGACACCGATGTCATGACGCAACACGCCAGAGGTTTGACCGCAGATGAAATCGATCGCTTGGCCGTCTATTTCTCGGCCTTGCCTGCACCCCGATGAGCTGCTGCTATATTCAGTTTATTTCAAATGAAATAAAAATCGGGCTGCATCATGACTTGCGGTATTTCAGCATACAGACGGAACATCAACGATGAAGCGCAGGCAATTTATCAATACCTTGGGGGCGGCCTGGCTTGGCGCCGGTGTCTGGCCGTTGAGCGCGAGCGCCGCGCGCAGCTTGCGGCAGGCGCATGTTGTCATTGTGGGGGCAGGCTTTGCGGGGGCGACAGCGGCAAAATACTTGCGCATGTGGAGCCAATACCAACTGTCGGTCACGCTGATTGAACAAAATGCGCAGTTTGTTTCCTGTCCTACCAGCAATTTGGTGCTGGGCGGGTCTGTCCCGCTATCGGCGATTATCCGCTCCTATGACAACCTGATTCGCAAGCATGGCGTGACAGTGCGCCAGGAAACGGTACTGGCCGTAGACCCCGACCGCAAGCAGGTGCGTACTGCAGCCGGGCCGGTCTCCTATGATTATCTGATTATGGCGCCCGGCATCAGTTTTGACTATTCGCAGTTGCCCATGACGCAGACCGATGCGGCAAAAGCGCGTGTTCCTCATGCGTGGAAAGCCGGCCCGCAAACGCAGGCACTGGCCCGGCAACTGCAGCACATGCGCAAGGGGGGCGTTTTTGCCATCACGGTGCCGCCGCTACCGTATCGCTGTCCGCCCGGACCTTACGAGCGGGCCTGTCAGGTGGCGTGGTATCTCAAACAGCATAACCCCACAGGCAAGGTGTTGGTGCTGGATGCCAACCCCGGCATTACGTCCAAGCGCGCGTTGTTTGAACGCAATTGGGCCGAGCAGTACGCGGGGCTTATAGACTACCAGCCGGGTAGCGAGCTCTCGGCCATTGATGTTGACACCGGGACGGTCAAAACAGTATTCGATACCTGGAAGACCGATGTATTGAATGTAATTGCACCCCAGGCTGCAGGCCGGCTGGCGCTCGATACCGGATTGTCCAACGAAGAGGGCCGCTGGTGCGATGTGGATTTTGTGACGTATGAATCGCGCAAGGCGCCTGGTATTCATTTGCTGGGCGATTCCGTCGATTCGGGGCTTCCCAAATCGGCTCATATCGCCAACTCCCAGGCCAAGGTGTGCGCCAGCAGCATGATTGCGCGACTGGCCGGCGCTCAACCTGATCCGTTGCCGGTCTTTGCCAATACCTGCTACAGCTATGTAGACGATACATCGGCCATGCATGTGGCCAATGTCTACCGTTACGACCCGGAAAAAATGGACATGGTTTCGGCCCAAGGGGGCGGCCTGTCCGCGCATCCTTCCGAAAAAGAGGGCGCCGATGCGCGTTCCTGGGCAAAAAATATCTGGAGCGATGCGCTGGACTGACTGGACTTATGCACGTTCATTGTCCTGTTTCTATCCGCTGGTCCTGCGCCGAAATAGCGCAGCGCACAACCGGCGCGCGCCTTATGCACCGTCAATGAGCAGGCTGGTACGCTGCAATGCTCAGCCGCTTTGTGCTGGCGCGAAACTGTGCAATTGTGGCTCATTGCGGCCTGCTGGATCTGGACTCAACGAAGTTCGGAAACTGGACCTAGACCATCCGGCAAACTTCTTCTATCTTTGATTGAAATATCAAAGCAGGAGAATGCAAAATGAGTAACACGGTAAATATCCAGACCCTTGAAGCCTTTTCCCAGGCGTGGAACGACCATGACATTGAAGCCCTGATGTCGTTCATGCATGATGATTGTGTTTTTGAAACCGTGGCTGGCGATCAGGTTTGCGGCAACCGGATCGAAGGGCGCCAAGCTGTAAGAAAGGCTTTTCAGGCTGCCTGGGAAAACATTCCGGATGCACAATGGCGTAATGGCAAACATTGGATCAGCGGCGATCGCGGGGTATCGGAAACAACGTTTACCGGCACTCAGAAAGATGGCGCTCGCATTGAAGCCAATATGGTGGACCTGTTCACATTCAAAGACGGAAAGATTCTTGTGAAGAATGCATTTCGCAAGAGCCGTCCTGCAATTGCGGCCGGAAAATAGGCGGGAGCATCGTCATGGCAACTTTGATGCGCGCATACGATCCGCTGTTTGATCCGCTTACCGATACCCCAACGCAAGGCCAGCAGTATGCTCCGACGTACTGGGTTGCCACTGCAGGTGAGCCGCCGCCCGATGACGGCCCGGCCCCGGACGGACTGATTGCAGATGTAGTTGTGGTGGGTTCCGGATTTACCGGACTGTCTACCGCGCTGCATTTGGCACAGGACCATCAGGCCCAGGTTGTCGTGCTGGAGGCCAATGCGGCCGCCTGGGGTTGCACCAGTCGAAACGGCGGGCAGGGACAGAATGCCATGGGTCGCCTGTGCCGTTCCCAGTGGATTGCCAAATGGGGTGAGCAGACGGCCAAACGGCTGGATGCAGAAATACGCTCCGGTTTCGAGTATTGGGAGTCACTGGTGGCGCAATTCGATTGCGATGCGCAAACCGGTGGTCATCTATACACGGCACACCGAGAAAAGAAAGTCGATTTTCTACGCAATGAAAGCCGGGTGATGAATGAGGTCTTCGGCTATAAGACGCGCATGCTCAGCCGGGACCAATTGTGTGAAGAATATGTGAACGACCAGGAAGCGAAGGCGGCCTTATGGGAGCCCCAGGGCGTCGGGGTACACCCGCTGAAGCTGGCTTTCGGTTATCTGCGACGTGCACGGCAACTTGGAGTCAAGGTGCATACGTCCAGCCCGGTCATGAAAGTGGAAACGCGCGATGGCCTGCACCATTTACATACGCCGGGCGGTATCGTCAAGGCGCGCAAGGTGGCTTTCGCCACCGGCGGCTATACAACGCAGGGGGTACATACCACGACGCGTTCCAAGCTGATGCCGATCCAGTCCAATTCCATGGTGACCCGTCCGCTGACCGCGCAGGAACTGGCCGAGGCCGGACTCAAATCGACTGTGTTCATTACCGACACCCGTACGCTGCGCTTTTATTATCGGCTGTTGCCCGATGGTTCAGTACAAATTGGCAGTCGCAGTGCGATTACCGGCAAGGACGCGGCCAATCCCAAGCATCTGGATTTGCTCAAAAAAGGCCTTTACCGCAAATTCCCATCGCTCGAGGGAGTGCCCATTGCGTACAACTGGAGCGGGTGGGTCGATGTCAGTCACGATATGATGCCGCGTATCGTCCAGCCCGATCCCTCGTTGTCGCTGTATTATTCGTTCGGCTATGGTGGTAACGGCGTGTCTTCCTCGGCATGGGCGGGGCGACGCCTGGCGCAGCGCATTGTGGGACAGGACGGGGCCCAATGGGATCTGCCCATCTACAACTCGCCGCTGCCCGGACATTTGTTTTCTCCTTTCCGGCGTCTCGGACAGGCCATGCTCTATCACTGGTATTACCTGAGAGATGAGGTGATCTGATGAACCTTCGGCACTGCTTACGTCGCAAGTCTATTGGCCTGGCTCTGGCAGCATTCGCTTTTCTGATGCTGTATTCAGTGATACCGCCAGGCGCCCGAGCGGCGCGGGCAGAAACGCTGGTGGTTGCCACCGATACCGCTTTTTTGCCATTCGAGTTCCGGGAGAATGGCAAATATGTAGGCTTTGATATGGACCTGCTGGACCTTATCACACGCGAAATGGGCGTGTCATATTCCCTGCTGCCCATGGATTTTTCCAATATCTTTGCGAATCTGACGGCCGGCAAGGTGGATATGGCCATCGCCGGCATCACCATTACGCAAGATCGGGAACGTAGCGTAGATTTTTCCAATCCTTATTTTCGCAGCGATATTTCCTTGGTGGTCGCCAATGGTAATACCGATATCAATGGCTTTGCCGATCTGGCCGACAAACGGGTGGGGGTCAAGCGCGGCACCGAAGCGGCCGACTATGTCAACCGCATGCTCCCGCAGGCGAAGGTCATGTACTTTCAAAACATGGATGCCGGTTTTCCGTATCTGGAAGTGGCCGCCGGCAGACTGGATGCGTTGGTTCACGACACGGCAAATGTGCGTTATTACAGCCAGAACAAAGGCCAGGGTCTGGTCAGGGTAGCGGACAGTCTGGCCACTCCCAACAATTTCTACGCAATAGCCATGCCCAAGAACAGTGCCCTGACGCAGCGGGTCAACGTCGCGCTGCGCAAGGCGATCGAATCCGGGAGTTACGCCACGATCTATCGCAAATGGTTTGGCGTGGCGCCCGATCCGGCAAAGTTGATGATTCGCTGACTTTGCCACCAGCAGGACCATGAGGTAATAAAGGAGGTAGCAGTACCGCAGCAAGAGAGACCCCCGACAAATGCAATTTTAATAAATTCATAGCAAAACATCGTCGCGCCTACCTGGCGCACTTACTACAACGTTGTAAACCACCACTCGTGGAGTCAAACATGAAAAACACGTTTCTGAAAACATTGTTGTGCACTTCGGCAACCGTGGCAACGCTTGCCTGGTCCACCCACGCAGCGGCGCAGGAAGAAGTCACCATTGGCTACCAGCAGATCGTTGGGCCCTATGTGTCGGCCATTGCGATGAAAAAATTCGACGAGCCGCTCAAGGCCGCAGGCTATACCGTCAAATGGCGCCAGTTCAGTTCGGCCGGTGATATTTCCAGCGCCCTGGCTTCCGGCGGCATCCCTATCGGCGTGCTTG